>CAZLIO010000406.1:0-4277 GCA_964559025.1 uncultured Pirellulales bacterium
CGAACAGAACACCATCAGGATAGCTCTGGTCGGGTGCGGCGGACGCGGAACCGGCGCCGCGGTCAACGCCCTCTCGACCAAAGGGCCCACTCAACTCGTCGTGATGGCTGATGTATTCGACAATCGCCTGCAGACGAGCCTAAAGAGTCTCTCCACGCAATTCCCCGGGCAATTGGACGTCCCCCGTGACAGGCGGCTGCTCGGCCTGGATGGGTACAAAAAGGCCATCGATGCCATCGCTCCCGGCGGTGTCGTTATCCTGGCCACGCCTCCGGCCTTTCGCCCCATCCACCTGGAATATGCAGTGGCCAGAGGCTGCCATGTGTTCATGGAAAAATCGTTCGCCGTCGATGCTCCCGGCATTCGCCGGGTGCTCAAGGCCGGAGAGCTGGCCGCAGAGAAGAAGCTAAAGATCGCCGGCGGATTGATGAGCCGGCACTACACGCCGCTCGAACAGGCGGTCAGCAAACTGCATCAAGGCATTATCGGCGAGGTCATCACCTGTTGGGCCTATCGCGAGCACGGCCCGGTGGGTTTGGCTCCAAAACCACCCGGGATTAGCGAACTTGCCCATCAGATCCGCAACTACTCGAGCTTCACCTGGCTCAACGGCAGTTTTATCCTCGATTGGCTAATCCACAACATCGACGTCTGCTGCTGGTGCAAGAACGCCTGGCCGGTATCAGCACAGGGTCAGGGCGGACGACAAGTCCGTACCCAGCCCGACCAGTTGTTTGACCACTATTCGGTGGAGTACACTTTTCCCGATGGTACGCGACTGCTCGCCCAGGGCCGGCATATGGATAACTGCTGGGGCTTCTTCGGCGATATTATACATGGCTCGAAGGGTTCCGCCGTTCTGGGCGAAGGAATCCCAAAGCCCCGCATCTTCAAAGGCCACCTGCAAACCTCTGAGAATGTTATCTGGGAGTACGATGGGCCGCGCCACAATGCCTACCAGAATGAGCACGACCTGCTGTTTGAAGCGATTCGCAAGGACATCCCCTACAACGAGACCGAACGCAGCGCATACGCCGCCATGGCCGGGATCCTCGGACGGATGGCCGCCGAGTCCGGCCGGATGATTACCTGGGAACAAGCAATGGCTTCGAACCTGGAATTGGCTCCGGGACTGGACCACTACACCATAGAATCCGACCCGCCGGTCATGCCCAGCGCCCAGGGCCGCTACCCTGTCGCAATGCCCGGACAGACAAAGGTGCTCTAAAAAAATTAAGGTGACGTATGGTGTGCACGGCTCGGCTGAGCTCGCCGAAGTCCGCACACCATTATTAGCTCGTGAACATCTGAAAATTCGCATTTTGAATTCATTTTACCCATCCTCCGCAGCCCCGATTGCATCGGGGCGGAGGATGGAGATTTCGTGCTTCCAACAGCCAAACACGCTTCACGACATGCGCAATACGATATACGAAATAAAAGCTACAAGCGTCGAATTTTGTTGCAGCCTACTCTATACCCAGGACATCAGCCATTGAATATAAAGCCGGTTCTTTGCCGACGAGCCATGTTGCCGCCCGCAGTGCTCCCCTTACAAAAGTGTCCCTGCTGTTGGCGGTATGATTGAGAGTAACGGTTTCGCCGAGCGTCCCAAAGACTACCGAATGGACGCCGGTGATATCGCCGGCACGGACGGCGTGCATGCCGATAGCGCCTTTTTGTCGCAGGGCATCTTTACCGCTCCTGCCGTGAGTGATAGATTTACTGAAATCACGTCCGGTCGCACCGCAGATATTCTCGGCCAATGTAAGGGCACTGCCGCTCGGTGCATCTTTTTTGAAGCGATGGTGCTGCTCGATTATCTCTATATCATATTCGTCGCCTAACATTGTTGCGACCTTGCCAACGAGATTGAACAGAACATTCATACCGACACTCATATTCGTGCCGTATATAATGGGAATTTTCTCAGCAGCCGCTTTGAACTTCCCTCGCTGCTGGTCGCTCAAGCCGGTAGTGCCCGATACCAAGGCGACGTTATTTTCGAGACAGTAATCAATAGTTTTGTCCGCTGCTTCGGGCTGCGAAAAATCAATTGCCACACATGCCCCAGCGACTCTCGTCGCAAGACGGGGCTGCGGGTCACCGGCAGCCGGAAACACATCGGTCAACTTAATGTTCAACGGCCCTGCTGCCGCCACAAGGCCAGCATCTTTGCCGATATCTGGGTGGTCTTTTCTTTCGACCGCTGCAATAATATCGAACTCGCCGGACTCGGCTGCTAACGAAACGATGCTCTTGCCCATTCGACCGGCGGCACCGATAACTACAAGTTCAGTTTTCATTTTTCAACTCCTTTAAGCTGGCCTGTGAAATAAGTGAACTAACTCGTGCCATAGATAAGTTTGAAGTGCCCGAAATGACACGTAAGTGTCATCCTGAGGCGAAGCCGAAGGATCTGGTCAACGAAAAAGAGATTCTTCACTTCGCTGCGCTGCGTTCAGAATGACAGCAAAGCTGTCACTTTAGCTCACTTTAGGCACTTTCCTGACAACCAAACACGATTTAAGCCTACCAGCAAAAAATATAACCACCGCACCGCTCATTTACAAGCCAAAAGGATTATTCGCTTGATTATCCCTACTGACCGACATTAAATCCGCTATAAATCTTCTCTTTTGAATCGCGTTATTTCTTGTTATAAAGTTTCTAACCCGGTAAAATACTGCGGATTTATGTGTTTCGCAAAAGGCCAATTTATGCCCTGTAATGAAAAATTGCATATTAGGAGGAACCACAATGCAAACTAACAAAACCTGTAACAATTCCGGCTGCCCCCTCACAATGAATCGTCGCAGTTTCCTGACAACTGCAGGAACCGTGGCGGCGGCTACCAAAATTGGCTTGCTCGATTTCGCCTCTTCGCTGTACGCTGCCCAGCCGAAACCCACAACCAAACCGCTCATCCAGGCGGTTTTTGCACGCCCGAAGGTTGAAAGGTACTGGATGGGCTGGCCCGGCGCAGCATACGACATAAAAGCCCGTCAGCGCCAATATACAGAAATACTCACATCCGCCGCCAAAAAGTTCGGTGTCCGGCTCGACGTCAGGAGTGAGCCTCTCGACAGCGATAACGCAGTCAGTTCCTACCTTGAACAGCTCAAGAAACAACCCCCGGATGGACTGGTGGTTACCTGCATGTGCCTGCACTATAGTACCTCCAGCTCGTGGCCTCACGTAAACAGCATCGCCAAGAACCGCGGAAAAATCCCAACGATTGTCTTCAGCCCTATGGGTACTTCTTTTACCGGACACCTCCAGGAAACACGGAATATTCCCGGCGTCTATGTCGCCGCAACCCAGGACCTCGACTGGCTTGAATTCGGCATACGAATGCTAAAAACCATCTGGGATATGAAGAACACCCGCATCTGCATTGCCAGAGGGAACAAGACCGAGGACAATAAGCTCGATGTCATTGGTACCACGCTCCACTACATACCAACCAAACGATTCCTGGACGAGTTCAAGAAGGTTCAGGATAGCGACGAAGTTCGAGCTATGGCCGACTACTACACCAAGAACGCCAAGAAAATCGTCGAACCGACAAAGAAAGACATCCTCACTGCTGCCAAGAACTACTTCGTCTGCCGGCGGCTCATGGCCTCTGATAACTGCCAGGGCTTCTCGATGGATTGCTTAGGCCCAGTTAGCCGTCGCCTGATAAAGCCACCCTGTATGGCTTTCTCCCGGCTACGCGACGAAGGGGGCCTGGGCACCTGTGAAGCCGACTGGAACGCCGCTATCTCCACCAGGCTGACGAACCTTCTATTCGACCGGCCCGGCTTTATGCAGGACCCAGCACCAAACACTACCAGGAACACACTGATGGGCGCCCACTGCACGTGCGCAACCAAACTCGACGGTTTCGACAAATCACCAGAACCCTTTATACTCCGCAGCCACTCCGAGTCGAACGTCGGCGTCGCCATGCAGGTGCTCTGGCGGATAGGCCAAAAGGTTACCATTATGAAATTCCAGGGCCCGGAGTCCATTATCTTGGGTACGGGCAAAGTGCTTCGCAACATCGAGACACCACCCGCAGGAGGCTGCCGCACCTCCGTCGAGCTTGAGCTGGATGATGTGCCCGACTGCTGCGATACCAAGGGCTTCCATCAGCTCTTCATATACGGCAACCTGGAGCTCCCATTTAAGGCTTATTGCCAGCTCGCCGGCATCAAGGTCGTACACATCTGATGATCAGAGAAGAAATGAAACGTCGTGACTTTCTAAAAGCCGTCAGCTTCAGTGCGGCT
>CAZLIO010000407.1:0-4274 GCA_964559025.1 uncultured Pirellulales bacterium
CCTGTCATTTCAAAAACCGTGTATTCGCTGCCTGCGTCGAGCGAATAATCGTAATTGTAGGGTGTAAACTTCATCAAAAAATTGTAAAGCCAACGGCAGCTTTTCCTGAACGGCAGCACTTCCCCGAAAGGGACAAGATGGATTTTGTTGTAGCTCCCGGCGTCCTGTTCACCGTTTCTTTTGTATAAAAAAGCCGAATTATATCTCTTGGCTAAATGGATTTCTAAATTTTCCCGGATTACCGGCATTCCCCCGTATGCGCCCACCAGCACAAAAGCGGTATCTTTCGAATGTTCGCGAAGGGCCTTGTCAAAAACATTCCAGGGATGTGAAGGTTCTAAAAGCCGCAACACTTCAGGGTTTAACGTTGCCTGAACCATCGTTTCGGGCCAAACGATTAGCTCGGCACCGGCTTGTGCACTCGCTTTACTGTGCTCCATCAATCCGTTGAACAATTCTTCACTGGACTTAAATGACCTCTTGACCGACTGAGGGACGTTCGATTGTAAGGATGCAACATAAGGGCCGGGCTCAATGCACTGGGCTTCCTGGCTTATTCTCCATCGTCCGTAGATAATGGTGGCCACCACAGCGGCAGAGACCAGGGCGACCTTTAGTAATTGTTTGATTTTGAAGATGTTTTTTGTGCCGGCGGCAATTATTAACTCGGCCAATAGCCCGTTGACCATCGCTATCAGAAATGATACTCCAGCGGTCCCGAATATGTCCGCTATCTGGATAAGCGGTATATTCTGATATTGGCTGTGTGCCAGAAACCGCCAGAAAAAACCACCCAAAAAAAGACCCTGCATCCGTTCGATGCCGACAACCAATACCGCCGAGGCAAGAAACAGTGGGATTTTCTTTATTCTACAGTAGCGCAGACAAAGCGCCAGTATCGGCCAAAGCGCAGCCGTGTACAGACAAAAAGCAATCCAACCTACGATAGTTACCGGAACTATCCAGTATAGATTACCCAGCCAGTAAAAAACTGAAATGACGTAACTAACAAGAACTAAACGACGGGGCTTAGCATCCGGCGAACAGGCTAAAATAAAAGGCACCAGAGATACCCATGCCAGCAGCGACCAGCTTATGGGCGCCTGAATCACCGTCAGCATTACCGCACTGACAACAAACGGCAGGGCACAGAGCAAAATATTTTTCATCCATGCTTTTTTCAATCGGCCAAATCCTCTAAGAAATTATCTCAAAACTCAATTTGTCATTCTAAGCGAAGCGAAGAATCTCTTATTTCTGCCAGCCAGACCCTTCGCTTTGCTCAGGGTGACAGTTGCGAGATAGTTTTTAAAGCCGTTGCTATTTCTTCTGGACGGTAGCGCTTTTTGTTGTTCATCCGCACGGCAAATTGATTTGCAAAATGCTTCAAAAGTTTACTGTCGGCGGTAATTTCCTTTATCGGTGTTTTTATATCAGCGGAAAGCCGTTTTAGCTCGTTCAGCTCGGTGGTGTTGAGAAACAGGTTGCTCTGCTGTTGTTTTTTCAACTGGGCCAAACGTTCATTTGCATTTTCAACATATTTTTCAGATATTTCCACGCCGACGTAATTTCTATCTAATTGGACTGCTGCTGCTGCGGTGGTTCCCGAGCCGCTAAAAGGGTCGAGCACGCAATCGCCGGGATTTGAGCTGACGGCGATTATTCTGGACAGTAGGCTTTCAGGCATCTGGCAAGGGTGCCAACCTTGACGTTCTTTGAATGTGCCGCACACACGAGGGAATTCGTCCCAGACATCGTTAGGCATTTTGCCTGTCGGATTGGCCCGTTTGTCGTTATAAATTAACTGTCGGTCTGAGAGGACCCGGATGGCGTGGTCATTAAATGTGAAATTTTTATTGTCATTAACGAAGTAAAAAATATGAGTGTGCGCCCGTGCGAATTTATTTTTCGTTTGTTGGCCGAAAGTGTAATGCCATATTATCCAGTTGCGCATAAAAAGGCCTAATTCATCAGCTTTTATTTTTATATCGGCGGCGTAATCATCGCCTATCGCTATATAGAACGAGCCGTGCGGTTTTAAAACCTTTTTGCAGATGCTCATCCATTCTTTGGTCCAGGCGATGTAGTTTTTCTTTTTGACCTTATCGTAGTATTTATCGTATTTGTAGCCGATATTAAATGGCGGGTCGGCGAAGATAAGGTCGGTGAATGGCTCGGTAACCTTACCCAAAACCTCAATACAGTCGCCGCATATTATCTTGTTGAGTAGTTTCTGCATAGCGATATGTTACAGCCTGACGATGACTTTGCAAGGGGAATTGAAATTTCACTGATTGTTATTCTGGATACTTCGCTTTGCTCAGTGCAGACCCCGCACGGCAAAGTGAAAAATCTCTTGTCTTTATTGCTTTTTGATTAAGGCGATAATTGCATTGACGAATTCATCGGCTCGGCTTATTTTATAACGGATTAAATCCTCTTGCCCCTCAGTCATGCCACCTGAATCCCTTCCTGTTGGATAATCCTGTAAAGAAGCGTAGCTTTTGAAATCGGAGAATTCCACGTATCGTAGCTTCGTACAATAGAGCTTATCACTGAGTCTTCCATAAGACTTATATCATAAAGCGTATCACGAATAATTCGTTTTTTTGCTGCTGTAACATCTTCATTTAACAAGACAAGCAAGTCTATATCTGATTCAGGGCTGGCCTGGTTGCGTGCTTGTGAACCGTAGAGCACGATTCCGGCGGTCGGATAGTTTGCACGTATTGCGTCGCGGCAAGCCAGGACAATTTGTTTGATACGTGGTTCCAGTAGTTCTTCTTTTTCAGGTAAATTATGCATATAATGCGGTATTAAATATGAGTTCCAAGGGACGATTTACGGGCTTTGTGGCTTTATTACTTTTTGTTCTTTGAATACTTTACCGGAGAGGTAGTCGGTGAAGGTTACCTTCACTGTCAAAGGCTCGTCGAAACTTTTGACCTTGTCGGCTATGTCAAAAGTCAATCTGTAATTGATGGTTACCATCGTGGCAAACCAGAGTTTTTTCAGCTCGCCTGGTTCTACGTGCCACTGGCCGAGCAGAGCCTGGTCCGCCTCTGACGAATCCAGGTCCCAGAGCTGGACGTCCACGGCGCCTGTGGCCTTTATTATATCACCCTCTTCATCGATGGGCTGTATATAGACAATCAGCTTTTCCTTTGTGCCGTCATCGTCTTTATCGAAGAATCCGGTATATTTGCCAATCTCGATTTTTTCAAGGCGATAGAGGTTTTCACCCTTGACTTCCTCGGGTAAGCCGGAGAGAACGTGCATTTGTTTTGTTAATTGTTTGTTTTCGGCCCTGGTCTGTTCGAGCTGGTTCTCTAACTGCTTGTTTTGCTCCGTCAAGTTTCCGATTTGCTCGACTAACGGTGTTCTTATGCTGTTTGCGTTTTCACAGCCGGCGACAACGCACAGACAGAAGACGGAAGACAGAAGACAAAAAAATCTGACATCTGACATCTGACATCTGACTTCTGATTTCTGACCTCTGGCTTCTGATTTCTGACCTCTGGCTTCTGATAATTCGATATCCGTATCCATTATTACTGCTCCTCTTTCTCCTGGCTCCTGACGATTTCAGGTGCTTTTTGCAATATTCTGTCGGCCAATCCATACTCGATTGCTTCGGCTGCATCCAGCCAGAGGTCTCTGTCGCAATCTTTTTCAACTTTCTCGACCGTTTGGCCTGTATGTTTGGCCAATATATCATAAAGCCGGGCCCGCAGCCTCAATATTTCCTGGGCTTCGATATCCAGGTCCGTAGCCGGTCCAATCAATTGTCCTGTGATTAAGGGCTGATGCAGAAGAATCCTGTTGTTTGCCAGCAGGAAGCGCTTGTCAGCCTTACCGCCGGCCAATAACAACGCTGCCATACTCGCTGCCTGCCCGATACAATACGTCGCAACGTCGCAACGCAGAAACTGCATCGTATCATAGATTGCAAAGCCCGCTGTGATTGAGCCGCCGGGCGAATTGATGTAGAAGTGAATATCGTTCTTGTTGTCTTCGTTGCTCAAAAACAGCATCTGGGCAATGATTAGATTGGCAGATGTATCCTCAACCGGCCCGCCGAGAAACACTATCCTGTCTTTAAGGAGCCTTGAATAAATATCGTATGCGCGTTCGGTTCGACCACTTTTCTCAATTACTATCGGCACCAGGTTCTGATTAACTATCATATTTACCTCTAAGACTAAAAACTTAAACTTAAAAACGAAATACCACAATATGGTTAATTGGTTATCAAAAAAGTGTCTAAAGTGCCT
>CAZLIO010000408.1:0-4269 GCA_964559025.1 uncultured Pirellulales bacterium
AAAACAAAGCCAATTCAAACCCAATCAAACCCAATTTCCGAAAAGCCAAAATGAACGTAAACTTATATTTTATAGAGGATTACAGAAAAAAAGATGATTTCGTAGTCCGAATAAACAAACCCAATTTCCGAAATGGCCAAAATGAACGTAAACTTAACTTTAACAAAGGATTACAGAAAAAACGATTGTTTAGCACCCCAAAAAACAAACCCAATTCAAACCCAATCAAAGCCTGTCCTGAATTAGCCGAAGCCCTGAGCGCAGCCGAAGGGGCAGTCGAATGGGCCAATCTCCGAAAGGCCAAAATCGCTTTCCGGAAAATCCGGCCAAACCTTTATTTTCTCACGATTCAATTATTGCTTGTCTTAAGTGGGGATTTAGGTTATATTATCAAATCTGGATTTGTAAGAGAGGCAGTAAAATGAGCGAACGGGCAGAAATAGAGTTGTTCGATAATCCCCGTCCTGAGCGTGACTATTGTATAACAATCAAATGCCCTGAGTTTACGAGCCTCTGCCCTCGAACAAGCCAGCCGGATTTTGGTGAAATTGTTATCGATTATTGTCCAGACAAATTGTGTATTGAGCTAAAAAGCCTTAAATTTTATTTGCACAGTTACCGCAATAAGGGTATTTTTTACGAGGCTCTGACAAATGATATATTAGATGATTTGAAAGGTGTATGCAAACCACGATGGATGAAGATTACCTCTCGATTTACTCCTCGCGGAGGAATCACTACCGAGGTGGTTGCAGAATATAAGCTTGTCCCGAGCGCAGTCGAGGGAGCAGAGAAATGAGTAGCTCAGACTCTCAACGAGTTTTTCGAACCTGGTTTGTCGGTGTCGAAGCTGGTATCGAGACTGGAGGCTGGAGGCCGGATACCCGAGCTTCGAGTTTCCAGGACGAGCATCGATACGAGCATCGACAACCTTAACCGAAAAGTAGAGGTGCTAAAATGGCAATAATATTTCACTGTGAGTATTGCGGCAAAAAGATAGAAGCCGCTGAAAGTGCCGGTGGCAAATGGGGCAAATGCCCGGCGTGCCATAACAGACTTTACGTCCCCAGTTCACACTCCGGCGAAGTGCTAAAACTTGCACCGATAAATGAGACCGATTTGGAAAGAGAAAAACGGCTGATAGCCGAGGCACACAAGCTTACTCAAGACATATTGAAGGAAAGAGATGTCCCCGAAGGGACGCCTGAGACGATTGGGCCAATTGAGACGGCTGGGCCGAAATTGGATATTACTGAGAGAGAGCTGACGAAATACATAATTATGTATCTGAGACTAATGGCTGATAGTGAATTATACGAAGCCCATAGAATTGCGGGCCTGATAGTCCCTCATAGTGTCCAGGCGGTGAAGATTCTCGACAAAATAGCACTTAGTGAAATGCCTGAGCCGGAGTTGGCTGATATTTCCCAGCTCGCGCTTTCCGGTTCGATAAGGGCACTCCGCGACGAAATAAGCTCACCCCGTGAGAAGGAAGCCTTCTAACGGGGCTGACTTTTGGAGAAAATTTCAGAGGCCGGCCGAAGTGGTCCCAAAAAACGCCTTCAATTTGCAAATCTGACCTGATTTTTTCGGTCCACAAAAATTACCACGCCATAGAATCCCTCCAGTTTGGTTGTGATGAAATTGTTTCCTATATTTTATGTGGAAACAGTAACGACAACCAGAGCGAGCCCCATAACAACTTGGAGGGAAACTTATTATGGCCAATGAGACAACAGCCGTGCACGTTACTCACGAGACAGTGGGAAAAGTTGGTGGTATAGGCGCCGTCCTGCAGGGCTTTTTCACCTGCAAATCTTACCTTGATACAATTGACAGGTCAATCCTTGTCGGCCCATTGTTCACAACTGAAGGCTCTACATCAGAACGGCTCGGCGAAGATGGCGAAGTGTTTTATTCATCTATTGATGGATTTGTAAATACGGGATACGCTCCGGCCTTTCGTAAAATCGAACAATATTATAATGTAGGTATTGTGTATGGAAGGCGATTATTTGTTGATGAAGAGACAGGTATAAAAAGCTCACCTGAGGTTGTGCTGGTAGATGTGAGATTTATAGATAAGGGTGTCATTAATGAATTCAAAAGACGTCTGTTCGAGGAGTTCAGCATTCAAAGCCATTTACATGAACACCTGTGGGAATACGAACAATATGTCAGATTGGCACCGGTGGCAATTGCCGTGCTAAAAGCAATCGGCGCAGCTAAAGATTCGACGGTTGTTATTTCGCACGAGTTTATGGGTATGCCCACAGCGTTGGCGGCTGTTATCGAGCCTTGCTGTAATTTCAGGACGATTTTTTATGCCCACGAAGTAGCCACGATGCGCCGCATTGTAGAGGAACATCATGGGCACGATACAATGTTCTATAATGTTATCAAGCAGGCTCACAATGACGGACTTTTCGTCAACGAAGTGTTCGGCGACCAGAGCTCCTATTTCAAACATACTCTGGTGGAAGCCTCGATTTACTGTGACCATATATACGCGGTGGGCGATTATGTAGTGGACGAATTGCGGTTTCTCGCCCCGGAGTTCGAAACCGCCAAGATAGATATAGTTTATAACGGTATCCCGGCATATCAAATAAGTGTTGGGGAAAAGCTTGCTTCAAAAGAAAAATTGCAGCGGTATTGCGAGAACCTGTTGGGCTATAAGCCGGATTTTGTCTTTACACATGTTACAAGATTAGTGCGAAGCAAGGGAATGTGGCGTGATTTGCGGGTGCTTGAACATGTGGAAAAAGAGTTCAGGACGCAGGGTAAAACAGCGGTGCTGCTTGTCCTTTCGACCGAAGTATCACGGCGTCGCAGCAGTGATATATGCAATATGGAATCGGCGTATAAATGGCCTGTAGCCCACCGTGAGGGCTGGCCGGATTTGTCCGGTGGTGAGGCAGATTACTATACGGCTGTACAGGTATTCAACGCCAGAAGCAGGAATATAAAAATCATTTTCGTCAATCAGTTCGGCTTTGACCCCAAAAGATGCGGCAGGAGGATGCCGGAAGATATGGAATTTATGGACATTCGCAAAGGCAGCGATGTCGAATTTGGACAGAGCATTTATGAGCCCTTTGGGATAGCTCAGCTTGAACCGCTGACTTTCGGCGGAATTTGTGTCTTCAGCAGTGTGTGCGGGTGTTCGGGTTTCCTGCGGGATACAACCGGCGCGGAAGATGTCAAGAATGCTATCATCGCTGACTATACGAACCTGGAAACACACCCCGATGCTATCCGCCAGGTCGAGGATTTACTGCAGATTGGCCGGTCGGTACGCGACCGGATAGAAGCGGGCGAAAGCGAAAAAGTTGCAATGCAAATATGCTCACGCCTGCCCAAAAACCAGGCCGAGATTGAATGTATGATTCAAACCGGATACGAGCTTGCAAAAAATATGAGCTGGGACGTTGTAGTGAAAAACTATCTGCTGAACAGCCTGAAATCCGTCTCGGCGAAGGCTGAGGCCGTAGCGGGGTCCGTCCGTGCGACACAGGATAACGAAAAAGTATAGGATGAGCTTCACATTTCGTGATTCCTGTTTCTTATTCTACTTTATTTACCACTACTGGTGTTTTTCGGCTTGACTGATACCGCCGGAGCGGTTAAACTATTCGGCTGTGGTTGCTGCCGGGAAAAAACCTATTATCGGTATTTTAGGTGGTATCGGCTCAGGCAAAAGTACCGCTGCTGCTGAGTTTGCCAAATTAGGCTGTAAGGTCATTGATGCCGACAAAATTGCCCACGAGCTTCTCGGTGAGCCGTCTGTTAAAGAAAAAGTAGTCGGCCTTTTTGGCCGGTCTATCTTAAATCCAGAAGGGAAAATTGACCGCGAGAAATTAGCTGAGGTCGTTTTTGCCGATGCCGATAAGCTCTCATTGATTAACGAGATAATCCATCCTCTTGTCCTGCAGCGTGCCGGGGAGCTTATAAAGCAATATGATTGCCAAAAACAGGTCAAGGCAATCGTGCTGGATATGCCGTTATTGGTAGAAGTTGGCTGGGACAAGCGGTGCGATAAGCTTATTTTTGTCGATTGTGAGCAAAAATTAAGGCTGGATAGGGCAAAAAAATTGGGTTTTGACAAAAATCAGGTTAAAATTAGAGAAAATTTTCAGATTTCTCTGGACAACAAGGCCAACCTCGCCGATAATACCATAGACAACAATTCTGACTTCTCGGAGTTGGTCAGGCAAGTCGCTAATATCTTCACAAGTATCTTGGATAGATGTTAAGTGGGGTTTTACG
>CAZLIO010000409.1:0-4258 GCA_964559025.1 uncultured Pirellulales bacterium
GACCGTATCGGCTCCGGAATGGTCAATCCCACTGATTTTGATACGGCTTACAACCAGGACAGATTAGTGCTCGAGCTTGTTCCCTATATGCTTGGAGTAAATCATCTCGATATCGATTCACTTGATGTTACTTTCGCTATGGATTTTGATTATGCCGGCAGTCACGATGAGGTTATCGCCGAGGCGTTGTTGGCCCAGAGCGCTTTTAACTGCCTTTTGGATTTGCCCGGGGCAAGGCCCATCGGTTTTTCACCTTCGCTGGTAATGGCATTGTCCGATGATGACCGTACACAGGGTCGAATCAGCATCGAGTCAAAAACGAGCGTCTATGAGCCTAAGAAAAAAGGACGGATTGCAGATGAGGCGATAAGTTTGTCTTTCACAGTCCGTCAGTACCCGAGGACCGACGAGAAATTCGAGACGCTAAAATCTTTTGATTATCAATGCCGATTGGCAGAAGAGCTAATGGCTGAACAAATAGTCCCGCACTTTGTTCAGCCTTTAACCGAGATAATCGCGCAAAAACGTTTAACATAGATTCCACAAAGGACCTTCGATGACTATCGAAGCACCATATAGTAAACACAGCAAAAACAACTTTATAATCAGTATTGTTCTTTTCCTTGCAATGGCAATTATTTTTGCTTATGACGGCTATTTGAGCAAATACGAGTGGTCACTTCGCCGCAGCTTCTATGAAAAACATGTCAAAGACGGCAAACCAGATTTTGATATGGTGTTCAATCAGAAGTCACCTTTTGTATTTGTCGGGCTTGCTGCTGTTACAACAGTCTGGTTTTGGGCCCGCAAGAACAAGAAAGTCCTCGCTGACGAAAATGAACTTATAATCAGCGACAAAGAAAGAATATCTTATGATTCCATACAACAAATAGATAAAACGCATTTTCGCCCGAGGACAAAACGTAAGTTTGTAGGGAACTCTAATGGGGAAGTCCAAGAAAAAAGCGGCCAACCAGAGGGTTACTTTATCATCACATATAAAAACAAAGATGGTAAGAAAGTTAATTACAAACTAAGTGACAGAAAGTACGATAATTTAGCGGCCATTTTAGAGCATTTGGTGGCAAAAATCAGTTGAGGACAAGGGCACAAAGAGCTTCTGCGTTGTGCATTTATGATTTAGCGGCACTTTAAAGGAACGGATACAAATGAATCGTTGCGTTGTGGGATTACAGTGGGGTGACGAAGGCAAAGGCAAAGTTGTCGATATCCTTGCCGAGCAGAGTGATATCGTTGTGCGATACAGCGGCGGTGCCAATGCCGGCCATACGGTTATTGTAGGCGACGATAGATTCGCTCTGCACCTCTTGCCCAGTGGTTCAATCAGACCCGGTACTATTTGTGTAATCGCAAATGGAGTGGTTCTCGACCCCGATGTCCTGATAGACGGAATTGAAAAACTCGGCGAAAAAGGCATTTCCTTAGATGGCCGGCTTTTTATTAGTGAAAATGTTCATGTCGTGCTGGATTATCACAAAAAAGAGGACCAGTTGCGCGAAGAATCTCTCGGAAAAAACAAACTCGGCACAACGATTCGTGGCATCGGGCCTTGCTATGCCGATAAGGTCGGCAGAAGCTACGCAGTTCGTATAGCTGACTTGAGAGACCTTAAAAAGCTCAAAGCCAAGCTTCAAACCATTGTGGAATACAAAAACAAAGTCTTTGGTGCAGTTTATGGCGCCGAGCCGATGAATGCTGATGAAATTTTCGAAAAGTGTAAATCTTATGCCGAGAAGCTCCTGTCTTTTCTAACAGATACGACCGAATATCTGCACAGAGCAATTGCGAACGGCAAATCCATCCTTTTTGAGGGCGCTCAAGGCTCGCTGCTGGACCTGGATCACGGCACTTTTCCATTTGTGACCAGCTCGAACTCAAGCTCGCTGGGCATGCCCGCCGGCTGTGGCGTGCCGGCCAAAGTGGTTGATAAATTTATTGGTATTGCCAAGGCATACACGACAAGAGTTGGTGCCGGCCCCTTCCCCACGGAGCAGGACAACGAGACAGGCCAATACATCCGTGACAAAGGGAACGAATACGGCACAACAACGGGGCGTCCGCGGCGATGCGGATGGTTCGATGCCGTAGCCGTATCGTACGCCGTAACTATCAGTGCTATAGATTTGGTAGCAATGATGCACCTGGATACGCTTAGCGGCCTGAAAGAATTAAAGATTTGCAGGGCATACAAAATCAATGGAACAGAGAAAACCTTCTTCCCGGCAAATATAGACAGACTATCACAGGCGAGTGCCGTTTACGAAACAGTCCCCGGATGGGATGAAGAGATAACCGGAGTAAACGATTTTCACGATTTGCCTACGAACGCCCAAAACTATATTTGCCGAATCGAAGAGCAGATAGGCAAACCAATCACAATCATTGGCGTGGGACCAAAACGAAGTCAGACAATATTCAGGTGATAGCAACTAAAAGCTGAAAACGAAAAATCATAATGCAAGATTCGAGAATTTTAAATTTTGGTTTATGGTCTTTCGGTTTTAGCTCTAAGTTTTTAGTTAATGAAGAAGCCCGAAGAGAAACTTAAGAAAACCGCCAAGCGCCTTGGTTTAAGGCCCGACCAGATGCCCCGTCATATTGCTATCATTATGGACGGCAACGGGCGCTGGGCAAAGAGAAAAGGTCTGCCGCGAGTAGAGGGACATCGCGAGGGCGGAAAAACAGTTGAGAAAATAGCCCAATGCTGCGTTGATTTTGGAATCGAATCCTTGACTTTATATTCCTTCAGCATAGAGAACTGGAAGAGACCCAAAGGAGAAGTCAGCGCGCTAATGCATCTGTACACTCAATACCTTATCGAGATTCGAGCTACGCTGATGAAGAATAACGTGAAGCTGGTTCACCTTGGCCGATCGGCCGGGCTGCCTGCACCGGTTCAAAATGAACTAAGAAAAACAATGGATATAACCGACGCCAACACCGGTATGATACTTGCTTTGGCCCTAAACTATGGCGGCAGAACGGAAATCATAGATGCGACCATACAAATCGCACAAGAATACAAAAACGGCAAATTGCGGCTAAGAGATATCGACGAGCAATGTGTAAGCCGACATCTATACACGGCAGGACTTGCCGAGCCCGACCTTTTGATACGGACGGCAAACGAAATGAGAATCAGTAACTTTCTGCTCTGGCAAATTTCATACAGCGAATTCTACGTTACAAAAACCCTTTGGCCGGATTTCAAAAATTCGTCTCTGGAAAATGCAATACTGGCCTACGCAAAACGAAACCGACGTTTCGGCACTGTCAAATAAGCTGATGAATATATAACCATGCTTAGATACCGGTTGCTTTTGGGAATATTGATGACAGTGTTTTTCACGGCTGTTGTCATTTTCGACGGCTGGCTGGACGGCTCTCTGACCGCTTCGGTGGCCGACGATAGTGCGGTACAGGGGACAGTTCTTTGTATTCTTATCGCTTTGTTGACAATCCTGGCTCTGCTCGAACTGTCGAAACTCGCGGCAGCAAAAAACCTGAAGATTTTTGTCCCCGTTTCAACTATCGCCTCGATTTTATTCGCCACCAGCCGGTATTGGCAGCAGGAATATTGGCATCAGTTTGTAGTAATTCGGCCGGAAACTTATATAATTTTTCTCTCGGTCTTCGTGCTGCTGTCGTTGCTTTTATACCAATACATAAGTTATGGGACTTCAGGGGTGTTAGCTAATTGCGGAGCGAATTATTTTTCGATTTTGTATTTAGGACTTTTGAGCAGCTTCTTTGTGTCGATGCGGCTGGAGTTCGGGCTATGGGCTTTGTTTATGTTTGTTTTTGTCGTAAAATCTGCCGATATAGGTGCTTATGCAATTGGAACTTCATTTGGCAAGCATAAATTTTCGCCAAAAATCAGCCCTTCCAAAAGCTGGGAAGGAATGGCCGGTGCGGTTGGTGCCGCGGTGATAGTTGCTATTGGTTTTGCCGTGAGTTGTGATATAATGGTTTGGTGGTTAGCAGCAATCTTTGGCCTGTGTTTTGCGTTTATCGGGCAGATTGGGGATTTGGTCGAGTCTATGATGAAGAGGGACGCTGAGCAAAAAGATTCGTCAAACAATGTGCCGGGCTTCGGCGGAATATTAGATATAATCGATTCGCTTCTGGTAGCGGCACCGTTTGGGTATTTGTTCTTTATTGTGAGCCTTCGATAGAGGAAAGCTTTGGAAGTTACGATACAATTAGATTCGGTTCACAAACAGCTTGAACTATTTGG
>CAZLIO010000410.1:0-4252 GCA_964559025.1 uncultured Pirellulales bacterium
AAAAACTCGTAATTGATTAAAAACTCGTAATTGATTAAGTATACGGATGAAAAGAAATGTATTAATCATACAATTTTTTTTGGGATATTTGTTCTGGCTTACAACCTCGGCAATTTTCTCAGACGGCTGGCATTGCCCAAGGCATTGAAGGAGTGGTCCTTGTGGACGCTGAGAGCCAAGCTGATCAGGATTGGAGCCAAAGCAGTCAGGCATTCCCGTTAGATGATATTTCAAATGGAGGAAGTGGCTGTGCCGAGGACGCTTTTTCGTGAAATCCTTGACCGAATCCGGCGGTTGCGTTTTTCGACAATACCTGCGAGGCCGGGATGATGTGTGGCACTGCTGAAAAACCAGGTTCCGGAATGGAGGGCAACGGTCGGCGTGTACCAAAATAGTGGGAAAAACGGGTCCTTGATTTAAGTGCTTGGCTTTTTTGGTGTTTTTTTCCGACAAACTGCCGGAATATTGTTGAAACTGAGATGGAACTTTGGTATTATAGGACTTGAACTTTGCAGGAGCGGTTCAGTGAAGTGTATATTGGAAATCCCGGTTTATAGGACTTGCAGCAAGCAGGAGTATTTTGGAGAAGTGCGTATGAAAAATCCCAAATAAGGAGGATACTTTTTCTCTGGAAGAGAATCCATCCGATTTCCGTGGAACCATGCCACCCGGTGTGTCATAATCCCCTCTGATGGTGGAAACGGAGGCTCCAGCCAGTAGAATGTGGTGATCCTCTGGGGCCGAAAACGACTTATCGGTTGGTTATACTGCTCGTACGAAACATTAATTACATAGGAGATCTGCCAAAATGAAAGCGAAACTACTCTTAATAACATTGGTTTGTTTGGTAACGCTGGGGCACAGCGGTACCGTAGAGGCAAAGGGGCTTAGCGCCCAGCAACTCGCCGACCAAGGGTTGCCTGCAGGACCCGCCCGCGATGTGCTACCCGGCCCGGGGGCCGTGATTCACCTACAATTCCATAATCTACTGAGTGTGCTCGAAGGCATTGAAGAGATCCTGGTGGCGGGCATACCGGAAAAAGCTGCACCACCCGACGTCCAGCAACTCCTGCAAACCGAACATCCCCTGCTGACATTATTGGGAATGAAAACCTTGCAGCAACCTCTGACACCTGAGGTTCTGGAGCAGTCGACGGGCATCAATGCGCGCGGAACCATAGGTCTAACACTCTATCTGGGCGATCCGCGACGTATGTTTATATTGAGTCTGCCCACGCGTTCCCGTGAGCCCTTGGTCCCCTTGCTCAATGCTGCTTTGCAACCCTCGGATATTGAGGAGGTGAGTGTCGGCGCCCAAAAGGCGATACGTGTGATTTCACAGCGATTCAAATTTCTGCCTGAGTTATATCTCGTTTCATCCAGTGATACTCTGTACCTGTGCGGCGATCGTTCTCTCGTGCAGGCCCTGCACCATACCCCCACAGCGCAACGCTTCGGTCAGGATCCCTTTATGAGTCGCGCCCTGCCGGCAATAGAAACAAAGCAGGTGCGCATGGTTCTGAATCCGGCCACAGCCAAACCTCTTGTACTACAGTTACAGGGGATTAGCATGATAGCCAAAAAGATGATTCCCCAACAGCGTGCGGCCCTTCTGGAACGAATACCACAGGAGGCAAAGGAGCAAATCGAAATGCAGATGCGTATGCAACTGGGTGTACGCGACCTGGAGCAATTGGCTGATTATGCCGAGTGCATGGTCATCGCGACCCTGGAGCAACTGATTGATTTCATTTCCGGTCGAATGCTGGCCTTCGAGGGATTCACTATGGCCACCAATCTTCAGGATGGCTTTGTGGAGTTTAATGCCAGCCTGCACTCTAGCCGCTTCCAGACGGAAACCTGTACCAAGTCCCTGCCGATGGATCAGGTGAAACGAGCTTTGGCCTGGCTGGGACCGGACTATCAGTCCTTTACGGTGTCTGGGAAGAAACTTCAGCCTAAGGCTTCGCCGATCCTCAAGGCCTGGGCCAAACGTGTTCAAAAACAGTGTGAGATGAAAAGGGTTGCCTGGCCCGGTTTTGTCCGTTTCGTTGAGATGTTAGACGAGCTCAGGCCGGTGCCGACTGTGGAGAGCCAAACGCCGTGGATATTAAGCACCCGTGCCCCCCTCCATCCGGCCCCCTCGCTTAAGGATGCGGCCAGCCTGGAGGACTACTTTGTATCGCTCGAACCTGTCTATCGCTCGGTGAAGATTATTCCGGATCAAGGGCGAGATTTCTTGGAGTCCTGTTTTCGGGAAGAAACGGAGGTATTGAATAAGAATCGTGAGTTGGGCCAGGATTTTGCCAATACTTTCCAAAAACAGAAACCTTGGTGTCTGCATCAAAATCGCTTTCAGGTGGCACCACTGGATGGAGGCGTCACCCGCTATACCCGGGAGAGTGTCTGGACTTCGCGTACCGGCATCTTTGGTTACGATCAGCATGCACTGGTGAACCGCAAGGTGGTGCACGCCCGGCGTGTGGGCGATTACTTGGTCTATCATCGAGGAGCCCAAGCTTCATCGTGGTTGGCTGGATTAGAACCCAGTCAATCCCGTAGGATCGCTCCGGGAGTGGTTGATCTGCTGGATCGGGTGCCCGAAGGGGCCAACTACGTGTCCGTCCAGCGTGTACTCCAGCATCTGCCGCGCTGGGTGGGCTGGATCGGCGCCATGGAGTCACGTTTGCATGCAGACGCCCATAAATACTTAGAAAAGGCCCAGGCCACTGTTGATAGCAGCAGCGATCTGGAGACCGCAAAACACACGATTCGCGGTATGAAGATGCCCATGATCATCGGCAGTGTGAACATTCATCCGGAGACCAAGCAGGTTTACGCCCTATTACCAACGGGTAATATGCCTTTGATGTTTCCGCGGCCCAAGGTCGTTCCCTTGGTACAGAAGCTGTTCGAGGACTACGCGGCCCAGGCCGATAGCGTAGGGGGCAGTCTGGTCTATACCAAGGTCAGTGATGAATCCTGTCAGTTCGCTATGCTGCAGAGCACGGCAGCACTTACAACTCTTACGAGAACGGTTGGCAACGCCCTATTCGAGAACTATCTCGCCACCCAGGAGTGGCGCGCACAACTCCAGCGTCAAATAAGCACTCAGCGTGATGGAGATTACACAGCCTTTGATGAAGTGATCACGCGCAATCCACAATGGGCCTTCATCCCCCAGCCCCAACCCAAGGTGCCAGCAGAACCCAGCAAGAAGATTCCAGCTCGGGCTACGGGAACGGACAAGCGCATGGTCGATCTTTCCAAGTACTACAACGCGGCGTTAAACGAGACGTGGCATAAGGGCGGCATGTCGAACAACACCTTGAAAGACCTGCCCAGGGGCATACAAACATTTCATGGTACCTCCTTTGATATCCGGGGGATTATCCAATTGTCTGGACAGCAGGCCGAACGAGAACTTAGTGTACAATTTCCTGAAGAGGTAGCCAACATCACCGTACAGCAGAAAGGGCAGAATGTCCATTTTCTGCATGGTTGTGGTTGGCAGTCGCCAGAGGGAACCTCTATTGGTGCCTTTGTCATTCACTACCGCAATGGGGAAATCCTTTCCGTCCCCATCGTTTATGGCGTTGACGTACAAGATTGGTGGATGAGTGAAGACTTCACGTCAGGTTCTAAACCAAATGTTGTGTGGACGGGGAAAAACCACTCCGCACCGGATGGACCTCCCATCGGTGTGTTCAAGACGACATGGGTGAGTCCATTACCAAGTATAGAAATAGATCACATCGATTACCAGTCGGCCATGATGAATTCCGCCCCGTTTTTGATTGCGATTACCGTAGAGTAAGAATAGGAAAACAAGAGAATAGCTACGGCCCGAGTAGATAAGGTATCTGGAAATGGCAAAATACTGTTAACAAGTCTACGCAGCAACAGCCACACGGGACTCTCCGCCCGCAGTTTCACACTCAGATTCCTTGTCTATCATGACCGCCTCTAAAATCTCTGAAGTTGTCTTCTGTATTCGTTCCAACGATTCGATGAGTGTCTTTTTGTCACCGTTGTACAACTGTATATAATCACTGCTTGCACTGTTTGTAAGCCAGAAAAGGCTGAAGAGAGGTGGGCAAAGCTGCGCAAAAGAAAGCTGTAGAGCAGTGATATGGCACCGCGAAAATAGCCCCATTTTCAGGAACTGGAAAACACCCTGGTTTTCAGGTGACATCTTGGTCGAGTAGACGTAATATAGCTCTCTCATTTAGGCATACTTTGTTTTCCCTGT
>CAZLIO010000411.1:0-4249 GCA_964559025.1 uncultured Pirellulales bacterium
CACCAACGCCCCGGTCGGCCCAGCCGCTCGTGTTATTCACCAATCGGCTCGGATCAAGCCCCTTAATCAAATCCACAATCCTTGCCGTATCATACTGTCCCCAGCCCTCGTTAAAAGGCACCCACATCACTATGCAGGGGTGATTGCGAAAAGCGTTGATGACACGCTTCAGCTCTAACTCGAACTGCCTGGCCGATTCATCACTGCGCTCAAGGTCGGGGTCCCTGCCGCGAATGTGCTTGTCGCCGTTGGGCATATCTTGCCAGACCATTAGCCCTAATTTATCGCACCAGTAGTACAGCCGGGCAGGTTCCACTTTGACGTGCTTACGCAGCATATTACAGCCTAATTTTTTCAGTACCTCTATATCATAGCGCAGCGCTTCATCCGTCGGCGCCGTGTACAGCCCGTCCGGCCACCAGCCCTGGTCAAGCGGACCGAACTGAAACAATGGCTTATTATTCAAAAATATCCGCGTAACACCTTTTTCGTCTTTGCCCAAAGAAATCTTCCGCATGCCGCAATAACTTTTTACTTCATCAATTTTTTCTCCACCCAGTGAACTTCTATCTTTTCTCTCATGCAGCGCGATCTTCAGATCATACAGATAGGGTGAATCTGGAGACCATAATCTGGTCTTTGGCTTTTTCGGAAGAGAAATCCAGAATTTTTTTGCCGGGTAGTCCCATCTTCCGGATATATCTCTGTATCCCCTGCTGTCAGGAGGAAGTATCACTTCACCATGCACAACGTGTTTATCCAATTGGCCCACTATATCAACAACCAGCCAGATACGGTTTCCATCCACATCCGGGTCAATCTTAATCGAGCGGATATAAGATTGAGGCACCGGCTCAAGCCATACCGTCTGCCAGATTCCGGTAACTGCGGTGTACCATATCCCGCCGGGCTTTTTTACCTGTTTGCCTCGCGGCTGATAGCCGGCATTAGTCGGGTCCCAAACACTCAATATAATTTCCTGCGGCCCGCCATCATTCAGCGCATCGGTTATATCGAAAGTAAATGGGTCATATCCGCCACGGTGAATGCCAACCTCTTTATGGTTGACCCACACTGTCGTATCCCAGTCCACAGCGCCGAAATGCAGCAGCACGCGCTGGTTCGCCCATTTCCTGGGGATTTCAAATGTCCGGCGATACCACAAACGGTTTTCTTCACCAACAGGCTTCATTACTCCCGACAGGGCCGACTCAGCCGGAAACGGTACAAGAATCTGACCATCGAAGTTCTCCGGTTGTGGCTCATCTTTAGGCTGGATAGCGTATTCCCATAATCCATTAAGGTTCAGCCAGTTCTTGCGAACCATTTGTGGACGAGGATACTCAGCGTGAACATTGTCTGGCGAGACCCGCTTTGCCCATCGAGTCATAAGCGGGCCTTTAGCCGGCTGCCAGTCGGCCCGTATAGACGAGCAGATGAACAACACTATGGATACTATGAACCAAAACCGACATCTCTCCCACCTTAAAAGCTGTTTGCTGCTGTTATGCGTTTTCCGTGCGGAAAAGCTGCTTTCAATACGATTTGAATCCATTTTATATCTCCTCATATAGTTAAAGTTCAGAGTTATGCAAATTTGCGCTTAGGTTATTCGTAATCAGCCGATTTTGCAACGAAATTTAATGCGATAAAGAAAGACCTTTTCAGGCCGAAAATACATTTTGCAGGATTATTTTTACGATTTTTTGTAACATAATCTCCTCCTGCGCAATTATAACCGCGACAATGGTTGGTGCTATGGCAAAATTTGTTGAGCGAAAAGAAGATGATTTGGTACTGAAAGCCCGCACGCAAGCCGAAGCATTGTCTCGGCTGTACGAGATGTACTATGAGCGAATCTTCCGCTTCTGTGTTCATCGGCTCTTTAACAAAGAAATCGCAGAGGACGTAACTTCAACGGTGTTTTTCGAAGTGGCTCGCAGTATTCGCCTCTTCAAAGGCCGGACTGTGCAGGATTTCCAAAACTGGCTGTATGCCATAGCCGCCAACCAGGCGAATGCCTATATAAGGAAGAACTCGCGACGTAAAGAGCTGCTGAAAGAGGCTGCCGACTTAATGACGGCCGCTGACGGGAGCACTGATGAATCATCTGAGCAGGATTGGCCCAGGCTTTATGAGGCCATCCTGAAATTAAAGCCGCAGCACCAGACCATTGTCACGCTAAGGTTCTTTGAAAACCTCAAATACGAGCAGCTCGCTCAAATTCTAAACGTCAAAGAAGCAACTGTGCGTGTTACGTTGCACAGAATACTTAACGAATTGCGAAACCATTTACAAAGTGTGTTAGAAAGGTAAACGTAAAATGTTCAAAGACGAATCCGAGTTAAAGAAAATCGTCAATCGGCTAAATATCGATACCGAGCCGAATCCGAAGCATCGCGAAGGCCTGCGCAGACAAATGCTTTCTGTCTTCAACGAAGCTGAACAGCAGCCTGCAACTCGGATAACCGTCTTACAAATCTTAAGGAGAACAATTATGAAAAGTCCGGTTACAAAAATAGCCGCTGCTGCGGCGATAATTATAGCCTTGCTTATCGGCTTACATTACTTCGGTGATTCGGTTAATATTACAAGCACTGCCTATGCGGAAATTGTCGAAAAATTACACAACGCCCGCACGATGACATACACATCGAACGGAACTACAGAAATTGAAATAGCTTTCAAGAAGCCGGGGTACATGCGAACTACGATGCCCGGTGATTACGTCACGGTAATAGATTGGACCCAGGGAAAGGGCATTAGCACCCTTCCAACGAGAAACCAATTCATCGAAATGGAAATGTCCAATTTGCCGAATGATCCGGCTCAGCAACAGTTCAATGTTATCGAAAAATTAAGAACGCTTCCCGACCGGGCGGATGAAGAGCTCGGAACCAGTGAAATAGACGGCCGGGTATTGCAAGGATTCCGCGTAACCGAAGAGGACGTGATTAACACTGTCTGGATTGACCCGCAAACGCATGACCTGGTTCGTGTGGAGACCGAATTTATAAATGCTCCCGGCATGAATGTGACTATGACCGATTTTCAGTTTGACATAGACCTGGACGACTCGCTCTTTAGGCTTACGCCGCCGGATGGTTACACACGTGTGGAAGCTCAGGCGGACGTATCCGGAGTTACAGAGCAGGACCTGATCGAATATCTTCGGGCGTGGTCGAGTTGGACTAAGGACAAGACGTTCCCACCGACGCTTAATCCTATGGAGCTGCAAAAAGTCTCTATGGAGATGGAACAGCGTGGTGAGTTTGGCAAAGTCGAGACGACTGACCAGCAGCGTAAACGGGATGCAATGACAATGTATCGCGGGATAATGTTTTTAACGCAGTTACCTGCTGAGAGCAACTGGCGCTATGCCGGCGAGGACATAAAATTCGGTGACGCCGGGACTCCGATCTTCTGGTACAGGCCGGAAGGCTCTGAGACTTACCGTGTTATCTACGGTGATTTGAGTGTAAAGGACGTGGCAGCGGAGAATCTGCCGAAGTAAATTTGCCAGACAATATTTATTACAAAGGCCGGCCCCTGCCAGCGACAAGCATGGATCGGCCTTTCTTATGCGCTTTTGTGGGCTGATTCCTCTAATTTCCCTCACTATTTTTATTTTTTTTATGTCGCAAATCCGGCTAATCCCGCACTATATAGCGAGAACACGGATACTTAATAATTTTTTGAGGTGCTAAGATGTCTGAGACTGATAAATACTACATTGAGCGTTGTCTGGATGGCCATCCGGATGATTTTCGCTATATAGTGCGGCGTTATCAGGCGGTTTTGCTGGCCCACTTAGCGGGGAAATTAGGCAACAAGGACAAGGCCGAAGAAGCCGCCCAGGAATCCCTCGTGCGGGCATACTTCAATATGAGCAAGCTACAAAGGCCCGGCTCGTTCTTTTCCTGGCTGCTCGGTATCGCCGACCGTGTAGCGAAAGAGCACCAGAGAAAAGAAATGCTTCACCAGCAGCGGGAAGTTATCCGTTCGTACTCGCAGGAAGCTGCCGGCCCGGAATTGTCTCAGGATTACGGGCTCGAGGCGGCAATTGCCGAGCTGCCTGAAAGCTACCGTAGAGTTGTTCTGCTGCGGTATTACGGCGGCCGCTCATGCTCTCAGGTAGCTGAGCAGCTCGATATGCCGTTGGGTACAGTAACAAAAACATTGTCGCGGGCCTATGCCACGCTGCGTAAGTCGTTACAACAGCCAAAGGAAACAGAAAGTTATGAGGTGC
>CAZLIO010000412.1:0-4231 GCA_964559025.1 uncultured Pirellulales bacterium
TTCTCGGGAGTGACACAAAGACTTGTCATTCCCGCGAAAGCGGGACTCCACTATGTCTTCATTTTTCCAGATTCCCCTTTTCACAGAAGCAACATTATCCATCTTGACCTTTACTTTTGACTTTCGCCTTTGCATTTCCAAAAAACTCACTTGATCTCATAAATTACGAACTACGAACTATGAACTACGAACTACGAACTATGAACTATGAACTACACTAATCGTTGAATATATCTTCGGAGTCGCCTTCGCCCCCCTCTGAGCCGTCAGCTCCGAGGCTTATCAAATCATAGCTGCCCGGATTGATTTCACCTTCCGCCACATAGATATACGGATTCTCCCAGGGGTCGAGCAGCTGACTTGGCTTTAGATATGGCCCGGTCCACTTTTCCTCAAGGCCCGCCGGTGCAATTAACAAGGCCTCAAGTCCCATCGAGTCATCCGGATACTGCCCGCAATCAAGGCCAAATCTCTCCAGTGCAGATTCGATAATTGCCATCTTGGGTCTTGCCAGGTCCTTCTTGGCCTTGCCCACACGCGTCAACAATCTCGGCGCAACAAATCCTGCCAGCAGCGATATAATAATAATCACTACAAGTAACTCTATGAGCGTAAATGCCGTTCTTTTCTGCTTCTTCCGCTCCATTTGACTACCTTTCCTAAAACTATGAATAATATTTCGCAAATCTTGGTTCGAGCTGAGAATGTCGAACCACTAATTGCCGTCAAAGCACCCCTCCACCCAGAGTCATTACGACTATTGGCAGCAGAGTTGCCACGATTATGAATCCTATCACTAAAGCCAACAGCAATATCAAGAGCGCCGGGAAGATCGCCATAAATCGATTTATCGCCGAGTCCGCATCAGTATCGAAAGTATCGGCGGCATTGAGCAGCAATTCATCGAGCTTGCCTGTCTGCTCACCTATCGAGACAATCTGCACCAGCAGCGGTGGAAAGTTTCCCGACTCGCTCAGAGGTTCTGCCAGCGGCTCGCCACGCTTGACCTTTTCAGCCACGGCATCGATTTCTCTGCCCAGCAATTCATTACCGAGCGTATCACGAACAACGCTAAGGGCCTCTAAAATGATAACGCCTCCTTTGGTTAGCGCTCCCAGCGTTCGTGCAAACCTGCCCACCGCTATCGTCCGCAAAACATTACCTAACACGGGTATTCTCAGCTTAAAAGTGTCCCACTTGATTCTGCCCTCGGTTCTCGTCCATCTGAACAGGTAATACAGCCCCGCCCCAATCAGGGCGAGAATAATCCATCCATAAACCTCAGTAAGCATAGCTTCCGTAAATCCGCTAATTCCTAACAGTATTCTTGTCGGCCAGGGCAGTAACGCGCCGCTCTCGCTTATCGTTCCTATTATTGTCGGCAGTATCCATGTGATTATGATAACCACCGACACAAGTCCAACGCACAATACAAAGATAGGATACGCCGACGCATTTTTCATATTTGTTTTTATCTTCTCATCCCTGCTCAATATTCCTGCTAATTGGCCGGTTGTCTGTTCGAGAATTCCTCCTGTCTCACCCACTCTTATCATCGACAGATATAACGGGCTGAAAATCCTCTCGTGCTTGGCCATAGCTTCTGAAAGTGACTGTCCGGAGCTGACCGCATTCACAATGTCACCTAACATTTCTTTCATCGCCGGCTTGTGCTGTTGCTCGCGAATAAGCTCAAGCCCGTTCAGCAGGGGAAGTCCCGCCTGCAAAGCTGTGCTCAGCTGGGTAGTCATAGCTAAAATGTCTTTGCTGGTAGCCTTTCGCGAACCAAGCCGCACAAACCTGCTCAGGTCAAGTGCTGCTTTCTTACCACCTTTGACACTCGGCTTGACACTCAGCGATTGAGCTTCTTCTGCCAATTCTGTTACGAAATGGCCCTTATCGGTCAGAGCGGCCACAGCGCTTCTGCGGTCAATCGACTCTATCGTGCCCCTAACGTGTCCGCCGCTTCGGTCAACTGCTTTGTAAGAAAACTGGCTCATTTCTCATATCCGGTATCTCATTCGAGATACGTTTCGGTTCCCATTTTGCAGCTTTTTGCAAAATGGGGTCCTTTCACATTTCACGCTTTAATCTTCATCAATACTCTTCGAGACTCGGAAAACCTCCTCAGGACTCGTAACACCTGCTAAGACCTTGCTGATACCATCGTGTATAATACTTATGTGGTCTGCCGGTGCCGCTTTTATAATCTGTTCGGTCGTTGGTCTTTCCGCTATCAATTCCCGCAGCTTACCGGTTATTCTAAGCAATTCAAACATACCCGTTCGCCCCTTCATCCCTGTCTGATTGCACTCATTGCAGCCGGCGCCATGATAGAACTTCGTATCGGCTTTAATTTCCATCGAGCCATTCAGGTTCTTGATTAGATGCTCGTCCGGCTTGTAAGGTTCTTTGCACTTCGGACAAATCTTGCGAATCAGTCTTTCGGCCAGCACCGCTTCCAAAGAGCTGGCTAAAAGAAACGGCTCGACACCCATATCTATCAATCTCGTAACCGCGCCCGGAGCATCGTTTGTATGAAGGGTCGAGAAAACAAGGTGGCCGGTCAGCGCCGCCCGAATTGCTATATTGGCGGTTTCTGTGTCTCGAATTTCTCCCACCATCACGATGTCAGGGTCGTGACGAAGGATATGCCGCAGGCCCGTAGCGAACGTAAGACCTCTTTTCGGATTGACAGGCATCTGGTTAATACCTTCGAGCTGATATTCCACGGGGTCTTCTATCGTTATCATTTTTACAGCCGGCGAGTATATCTTTTTTAATGCTGCATAAAGTGTCGTTGTCTTACCGCACCCCGTCGGCCCTGTAACAAGTACAATCCCGTGGTTCTTATGCAGACACTGATCGAAGCCTTCAAGACATTGAGCGTTCATCCCCAGCTCTTCAAGCCCTATCAATGATACCGTCCTGTCCAAAAGCCTCAGTTCAATAGATTCGCCGTGTACCGTCGGCACGGTCGAGACACGAATATCGACCCTGCCGTTTTTGGCGGTAAATTCGATATGCCCGTCCTGCGGCACAAATCGTTCGGCGATGTTCATATCTGCCATAATCTTAATTCGCGAAATAATCGCCGCCTGAAGACGCTTCGAAGATGGCGACTTCTCCACAAGCATACCGTCGATTCTGTATTTTATCTTTACCTCATGCTCGAACGGCTCGATGTGAATATCACTTGCACGGACTTCAATTGCTTCCAGGATTATCAGATTCACAAGATTAACCAGGGACGGCTCTCTCGCTAACTCATGAAGCTTCGCCGGCGAGTAATCTCCGTTGCCCAGCTCATTAACCTCTGCTCGCTGGTCAGCCGGTACAAGGTTATCTAACATCCGGGCCACGTTGCTACCGTAGAATTTCATTATCGCATTTTCCAGCTCTTTCGGCTCAACATAATACCGGCGCACCGGATAGCCGGTTACCATACGTAAGTCCTCGAGAACCTGAGGCTGAAACGGGTCCGTCATCGCCACAGCCAATAATTGATTATTGTTTGTTGATGATTGATTATTCTCTGGGTTATTCGTGGTGTTTCTTTTCTCAAGCCGTAACGGCAAAATATTGTATTTGCTGACCAGTTCCGCCGGGACAAGAGTAAGGATTTCATTGTTTATCGAAATGTCAGTCAAATCTATCCTTTCTATACCCACCTGGAGCGCAAGTGCTTCATTTAACTGGGCTTGCGTTATATAGCCGAGCTCCAGCAATATCTGGCCCAAACGCCGATGTTCGAGCTTTTGCTCAGCAAGCGCATATTCGAGGTTGGACTCGTCCAAATATGATTTTTCACAAAGTAATTGGCCTAATTTTTTCTTTCGCTGCAATTTCATTCTGCTATGACCGCCTTTAAACAAATGTCCTGTTAAAATCACAAGTCTTTATAAATACGGACCTTACATCAACCAAACCAAATTGGTTTATAATAACACCCGTAACTATACTATCAGACGCTTGAGAATGCCGTTTTGTTACAAAAAAAAAGGGTTTACCCATAAAAACTCATTGTCCTCACACATTTGTCTATTACTATACTCAGTATTTCCTTCAAAGACACTGATTTTTCTTGACGGAAAGATTGCTAATATGATATAAATAAATTTAGCCGAGCCTGTGGACTTTTTAGTCCTCTGGCAGGGAATTCTCCGTAGTTTTTCCGAAGGCTTCTGTAAAATTACAGGTTAGGCATACTTTGGAAAGAAAAAAACGTTTT
>CAZLIO010000413.1:0-4222 GCA_964559025.1 uncultured Pirellulales bacterium
ACCATCGCCTCCGGACACAAATTAGGCCCCGCATCCTGAAAAACCAACTCATCGGGTTCATTGCGAGCGACCTGTCCTCCGTAGCCCTTGTCCTCCGTAGCCTTGGCGAAGGAGGATAGCGAAGGAGGAAGCGCGGCAATCTCAAAAATTCTAAAGCCCACAGGTTTATCCGTGGGTTTATTTCTTTTGTCATTCCCGCGAAAGCGGGAATCCAGTTTTTCGCGAAGCGCCTCCTCTAACGCCCACCGACTGACAACTCATCGAAAAATGTACCGTACCCCTTTAATTCCCGCGTCATCTGTGGTTTCGATATCGCGATTCCAGACTCGCCGGCGCCATGGAGTAACTCTCACTGGCCTTCACGGACAGCTGGCACATCTATCGCATACCAGACGCATTCTGCCTTTCTCCAACGAATAAGGCCCTTGTATATCAGACCGCACTTCTCCATAACTCGACGCGAGGCTACGTTCTCAGGAACGGTCACGCTGATGACTTGCTTCAGCTTCGCCTGCTCGATAAACATACTCTACCTTGTTGTACAAGAATCTTCGCAACCTAAGGAAAAATCAGTGTACAAAAATCGCGTAGCGATTTTTCTGTACACTGGATTGACATGTTCTGCCAATCACCATTGATTTATCTAATCTTGAACTTCGCATCATGCGGCCAAATCTCAGACTCAGGTCGATCAAATTGAAGGAATTCAACAGGAGCACCATTCTCGACAATAAATGCAACTGTTACACCTTCAATTGGGCTATCAGGTTCGATGATGACTTCTTTGCCTGTAATCGCAGCATCGAGATCATCGACAACAAAGGCAACATGAGGAACTGTCTTGACCAATTCAGGCAAAGGGCAATCAGGATCAAATCTCATCCACTCGATACCATACTGGCTTTGATAATATCCTGATGCAGTCATTTTATATTTTGGACTGTAATCCTCTTTAGGAAGGGGCTTGTTTGTAGGAATTCCAACATGGTGATATCGAAGGTCAGGCATTACGTTCCTTTCTAAAATATCAGACTACTCACAAAACGTTAAAGCTCGGCGGCGCCGCTTGTCCGCGTCCGCTGCATGCGATTGTTATACATTTCTTCCTATCTTATTGTAGCCTTCAGGGAAAATGTAAATGGCAACCTGTCTTTGTGCTCAGGAAAAACCCAATTCCCATTCTCATCTTTGATCTGCTTCTCAGCGGACTCTCTATAAAACAACCAGTCGAATTCATGAAACCACTCAACGTGCATTCCAGCCTGACTCAGTGCATTGACTAATTCTCCAATGGTTTACATCTAACTATAATTAGCGGCTTTCCTGGGCTCGCAGGCATAGCCCCCAATCCACTCATCCTTATCAGCGGTCTTTCGGAAGTAAGGGTTTTTGACAACTAACTCTGGGAGTTTACCTTCATCCCAGACCATAAAGAACGAATGCCCATCCAAAACATACAGAAAGCCTTTATCCGCAAGCAAATGGCGAACGTTGCGAGCCCAAAGGTATAAGTCAGGAAGCCAGCACAGTACACCTTCCGTCGTATAGACAATGTCATACCTCTCATTATGTTTTTCCATTATCTCCAAGACATTGGATTCGATAAATCTGGCATTATTAATACCAAGATCAACCGCCAGCTTTCGGGCATAGTGAATGTTTTCGGGGACCAAATCCACCCCAGTGACTTTGGCGCCCATTCGAGCAAGGGAGATACTGTCGGCCCCGGTATTGCACTGAAGGTGAATCAGAGTCTTGCCCTTAATGTCACCAAGCTCCTGAATCTGTGTTTGGCACAGAGTTGATTCATTCGCCGAAAGAATTGTTTTGAAGGTATTATAATGTTCCTTTGCGATGGTCGCCCAGCTGTATTTGTTGGCTTCTATAAACTCATTCATTGAATTCTCTTTTGCTAATTGTATAACTATGTATATATGGTTTCCGTTTCTGAATCCATAGCTGTTTCACTGTCCGCATAACACGCGTTTTTCCTCAACATGTAACCACATTTCCTGAAAACACTTACGCCAATCCACGGTTTTATTAGGCCTCTTATATGGTTTCCGTATAACATCCCAAGCCTCTCGTCGTTCAGAGGGGGTCTACCAGGCCGCGAACACCGGCGGGCCCACGGCTCAACACGCGTGCTTAAATCATCGTCGTTTAGTTAGACTCCGTCCCTGTCGGCAAGCCGCCTTCCACACTTTTGACTTTTGCATTTTAACTTTTTTATTCCCAATGGCATCATCGTCGGGCAAACTCTACCCCCGTCAGCTGCATACCAACATTGAATGCTTTTGAAGCAACATTGCAGTGCCCGCAAAGCAGAGATTAAAAAACTATGGCCGCGTAGCCGACACTATCGGCGCTTGCGGTGCCCATTTTGCGGAGCATTACCTCGTTACTGTTGGCGTGGACAAGCAATAAACCCTTGGTTTTTCCGACTTGTTTTGCCGCTGCGATTGCTGCGGCGGCGGCGCCCGCCCCGCAGGCATTGCAGTTCTCAGCGGCGTCGGCAAGCAAACGTTCCGGCTCAAGCTTCAAGGCCAAGTCAATAAACTTTTTGTCATTGACACTGTCGGCCCATTTTAAAGCGTCCTCACTTACGCCCATCGGCATAAAGCCGTAGCGCGGGCCGTAATGGGTCAAATCGGTCGAGCCGATGCAAACGATTTTCTTGTGCTCATCTTTGTTGATAATCTGGCCAATAGAGTTACCCAACGCCACGGCCTGCTCTCTCGGAGGGACGATAATGGGCAGTATCTTCGCACCGGGGAACAGATACTGCACAAACGGGACCTGCACTTCGATACTGTGCTCGGCCCTGTGGGCGCTGGTGTCGCTGACGACTGGTCCGGCACTCAATACGGCATCGGCCAGCTCTTCGTCAATGGCGACCTCGCCGAGCGGCGTCATCCAGCTGCCCCTGTCATAAACTGCCGGTGATTGGCCGAAGTAACCGTGGGCGGCTCCGAATATCACAAAGGTATGAACCTTTTCGTGCTGTTGCTTTATAGCTAAGAAGACCAACGCGGCTAAACTGCCGCTGAAAGTCCAGCCGGCGTGCGGAACAATGCCAGCTACTATCGTTTCAGGCAACGGCTCGCTCAGCGTTCTGGCATCAAGGCACTCGTTGATTTCGTCTACGCAGGAGTCGTGCTGGCCAGGATAAAACTGACCTGCGACAATGGATTTTCTTTTTTGCATCTTTGGCACACCCTTAACTGATGCATGACTCTTATTTCAGATTTACACCCGATTACAGAATTTTATCCAGTTACACCCTATGCAATTATTTAAACTTGCATTTTTGGGCACTTGGCCATTACTATTACCGCATAATTTGAGATTGTGTAATATTGTAACCTGTTAAAAAGAGAAATCAATATGGTATCTGAAAAAACATCTCCTGTGGCGGTAGTGATGGGCTCAGACAGTGATATGGTCGTAATGCAAAACTGCATTGAACAGCTCGGCTATTTTGGCATTGAGCCGGCGGTGCGGATAATTTCGGCGCACCGCACGCCGCAGATAGCCGCTGAATTTGCCCAAACGGCGGCTAAAAACGGGATAAAAGTAATCATTGCAGCGGCGGGTATGGCTGCACATCTGGCGGGTGCCCTGGCAGCAAAGACGACACTGCCGGTCATCGGCGTGCCGATGATTTCAAGCTCCGGATTAGAGGGGATCGATGCGCTGCTGAGCACACTACAAATGCCGCCCGGCGTGCCGGTGGCAACTGTTGCTATCGGGAAGACGGGGGCGAAAAACGCCGCTGTATTGGCTGTGCAAATCTTGGCATTAACTGATAATAACCTTCGCGAAAAATTAGCTGAGTTCAAAAAGGCCCAGGAAAAAAAGGTAATCGAAAAGGACTCGGCTATACAGTAAAATCAGCAGCCTATATTAACAAAATCCACATCATAAATTATCCAAAATGGGTGAAAATTTTGTTTTTTAAATTAACCGCCTTCGGCAGAACCTTTTTAACCACATTACCTATTTTCGCTATTATGACAAATTCCTATACTATCAAGATTTTTTCTGATTTTGGGGGCAAATTCTTGTTTTTGGGCTAAAAATGGGGGTTGTTATGTTAATGTGCGGAGTTTGGGTAAGAAAGGCAAGAATAAAACGTCGAAAAATGCTCCTGACCCTTTTAATCCATTGGCTTTGTTTGGGTTTGTGTTTTTGGGCCGGGAGGTGGTTCATTTTCATAATC
>CAZLIO010000414.1:0-4212 GCA_964559025.1 uncultured Pirellulales bacterium
TTTATTGCTGGCAGCGAAGCAATCGGGGGCACCGGTTACGAAACTTATCAAACATTTAGCTCTGGCAGGACCGTTGGTTTTTGTCGTCCCTGTCTTGGTTTTTCTGGTGCTGCGAATTATTTATATCCTGAGAACAGCTCAACAGGGTAATCCGCAGGATGCCTTACGGCATAAATCCGGTTTCGACAGCAGCTTCCTGGTTTTCTCAGCCGGCTGGGTGGCTATCGGGGTGGTAATTGTCCTGATGTACCTGTACCAAACCCGTTTCGGCTCACTGTACCTGTATATCGGTGTTGTTTCATCTATGTTTATGGTGGGCTTAACCATCGGCGCCGCCCTAACCAGATATTTATTAGCAAGCGTAAAAAAAGTTCAGCCGGAGATACTGTTATTTGCTGTGATATTTGTGCATTCGTTAATCCTGTGCACAATCGCTTTTTGGCCCACCGAGCAATTGACACACCTGACCTTCGGAGTTGCATTTGTTTTATGCGGTTTATGTGCCGGCAGCTATTTTCCGATAGCTGCCAGGCAGTTGGCTGATTCTGCTTTCGAGGCCGGCCGCGCCGGCAGCAAACTCGAAACTGCTGACCACATTGGCGCCTCAGTGGGAGGACTGCTGACGAGTCTCGCACTTGTTCCGGTACTTGGGGCACAGCTCACGCTGTTTGGATTTATTCTGCTCATTTTGGTAAATATACCTCCTGCACTGCTGAGAATATACAAGGCCGAACAAGTCTGCTCTTTTGATACAATCGCTTTTAGATTACGCAAGCTCGGCTACGTCTTATTCGGCGTTGGGGTATCTATCGTCCTTTGCTCGAACCTGCTCGCCGAGGCTGGCGCACGTCTGAGGCCGTCACTGCCGCAACAATCGGCACAGGCACTTGCCGGCGAATTGCATCTCGAACAGGAATCAACGGTTCTGAGCGACAGTGCTCGCAAAATCAATTATTTCAGGGTTTCGGACGCCAACGATAAATTAACCGGGTATATCTTCAGCTCTGAGGACCTGGCGCCCGATGTCCGTGGTTTTGGAGGCAGGATGAATCTCGCCGTTTATGTGGACGACCCCGGCGGCAAATTGATTAACTTCCATATAATAAGGTCGAACGAAACACCGGCGTACCTGGAGCTTCTTAGTAAGTGGCGCAGCTCCTTAAATGAACGTAAGCTCTTCCAGCCCGAGCCTTTTGCTGACGTTCACGCTGTAACCGGTGCCACTGTGAGCTCCGAAGCTGTTCTCTCAGCACTTCGAACATCAGGCCATAGATTTGCCACGCAGGTTCTTGGCCGCGCTGTTGAAGCAGGACCCAAAGAAAAAACTCGCCGGGCGGCATATCTGCCCGACAACCATGGCATATATTTGATTGGTGCTTTTGTTCTCGCCCTGATTGTAATCTACCGGGGCGGATTTTGGAGCAGATTGATTGTGCTCTTGTTTAATCTTGTCCTCGGCGGCATCATTTTGAACACCCAGTATTCCAGCGAACAAATAGCAACCTTGCTGTCCGTGCATACGCCCGCTCTGGCATTAACAGGTGCATTTTTGCTGGTTATAGGAGTCCCGCTTTTGGTAATAATCTTCGGCAATATTTATTGCGGCTACATCTGCCCTTTTGGTGCAGCACAGGAGCTGCTTGGCTACGTTTTACCCGGAAGATTTAAACAGCCGGTACAGCCTGAGGCAATGCGAAAGGCAAGATTTGTTAAATATGTGGTTCTTCTTGTTTTGATAATTGTGTTCTTTCTTTCCAGAAACCGAACGACGTTGGCAGCAGACCCACTCATTTCGATTTTCAACCCGTCAACACTGGGTTTCGATAGATACCCGCTGTTGGCGGGGCGATTTTCAATTTACGATTTTCAATCGGCAATATTGTTAATAGTGGTAACAGTGCTGATAGGCTCGATTTTCTATGGACGCTTTTGGTGTCGCTATTTGTGTCCGGCAGGGGCCTTTCTGTCGTTACTCAACAATGTCGCAATATTAAAGCGGTACCTGCCTGCGAAAAGATTTGGCAGATGTGAGTTTGGTCTTACCGCGAAAGACAAAATGGACTGCATACATTGTGACAGGTGTCGCTTCGTCAGAAGACAGAAGGCAGACGTCATAAGACAGAAGGCAGACGTCATAAGACAGAAGGCAGACGTCAGATGGCAGGGTTTCTGTCTTCTGTTTTCTGTCCTCTGTCTTCTCTTCTTTGTATCGGCGGTTTCTGTAAGCAGGTTCTTGCAGGTCGTTCCTATGGGCAGCGATTATTCCGCTGCTTTAGCTCCTTCCGGGGGCCAATCCAGGGACGTCGATATGCAGCGCATTCGCACTTTGCTTGAGCAGAAAAGGCTTTCCGACCGAGAAGCAGAATTCTATAAGAAGGTTGAGTAAGGTTAGTTCGTATCTATTGTGGAAAACAAAAACCTTCGATGTCACCCCTGCCAAAGCAGGGGTCCAGAGCGAAAAAGCTGGATTCCCGCTGGAGTTTATCCCGCACACGATGCGGGGCGGGAATGACAAATATTGTTTCCGCAACAGGAACTACTTAGGTGCCTGCACCCCCGTTCTTGCTTTCGCAGGAAAACACGGGGATTACGCAGGCACAGGTGATGTTTGGTGCTTCAACGGCGCAAATGATTGAATTTTTGAAAGGGAAAATATGAAGACAAATATTTTTTGTGCAGCAATCTACAGCATATTCATAATCGCTCCCTCTTCTTATTCAAAAAATCTTCAGCTTTTCTACAAAGACCGTCCCTATTTGCAGGATTTCGCAGAGAAAATCCCGCTTTCCGAGGAGCTGGCCGGTACGGAATTATCCGCGGTAAGCTCGGATAGAAACGGTCGCATCCTTGTTTTGTCAAACAAGGGACTGTTACAAATTCATAGCGGAAAATTGGTGCCGGACCAGCAACACAGACCTTTGCTGGATATGCAAATAAGAAGCCTGGATACTTATCGTGAGCAATTTGTTTACTTAACCGATAAGGTTGTCTTAAGTAACGCCTGGGCGGGTCAGTTTTATGTGCCCCACAAAATCCCTGATGCCGAATTATTTAAGATGGGAAGTGACTTTGATTTTCTGGTGATGGGAAAAGATGTTCTGGCCTATTTTGAACAGGGCAAAAGCGTTGACAAATGGGAGATGTCTCAGAGACACATAAAACAGCTCTTTTTTGACCGGATGCGCAGCCGATTTCTTCTTTTGTCCAATGACCGGCTCGATTGTTTCCAGCCGGGGAAAGAGGTTAGAAAAGTTTTCGAAGGCAAAGATTTGAATTGTTTGGAATTGATAAGTGATAACACTTCTCTTATCCTCGGCAATCAGGATGGGTACATCGAATTAGATGCAAATTCCTTTCATCAACGCTCGACTCTGCAAAAGGAATTGCCCTGCACCGATATACGTTGTGTGAAACAAATCAGTGAGAAAATCTGGTTTGGAACTGCCAGGGGAGCTTTTGCATTACACAGTGACGGACAGATAGATTATTATGGCTCGAAGCGCTGGCTTGTGGATGATACAGTCGTCGATATATCAAAAGGGCCGGATGATTGTGTGCTGATTCTCGGCCCAGGTGGACTGAGCATTATCCACTTCAAAACGATGACCCTTCAGCAAAAGGCGGAGCATTTCGATAAGCTTACACGAAAACGTCACGTGCGATATGGTTTGAACAGCGCACTTACCCTGACCAAACCCGGCGATTTATCAACGGGAACACTTATCGACCAGGATAACGATGGCCTATGGACATCTATGTATTTAGCTGGAGAGCTTTTCCGTTATGCCGTTACTAAATCAGAAGACGCTCTGCAGAATTGTTATGAGTCCTTCGAGGCAATGGAACGTTTGACCTATATAAATCCGCTGGAAGGTTTTCCTTCGCGGTCCTTTGAACGCACAGGCTATAAATTAGCGGACAAGTCACGATGGCGTCCCGCTGAGGACCGGACCTGGGACTGGAAGGCCACTACCAGCAGCGATGAGATTGTAGGCCACTTTTTCGTATACAGTATTTTCGCTGAAGTAATTCCCGACGAAAAATGGCGTAACCGGGCAATCACCCTGATGGACGGTATTATGAACCATATTGTGCGAAATGATTGGTACCTTATCGATTACGATGGCAAGCCTACTCTCTGGGGGAAATGGAATCCGGATTATGTTAACCAGTTTCCCAAACAGGTCGGTGACCGCAGACTTAACTCTGTTG
>CAZLIO010000415.1:0-4183 GCA_964559025.1 uncultured Pirellulales bacterium
GTCTGCATTTTGAATGTGTTCAGTGTGGGCGGTGCTGCTCCGGGCCGGGTGAGGGCTATATCTGGGTTACTAAGCCGGAGATAGAGCTCATCGCGGATTTTCTGAAAATATCTGTGGGAGAGCTACGCCAAAAGTATCTCAAGCGTGTTGGCCTGCGGACAACGATTATCGAGCACCCCGGCACCAAAGATTGCATACTCTTGCAAGACATCGCCGGCCAAAAAAGATGTATTATTTACCCTGTTCGCCCGAGCCAGTGCAGGACCTGGCCATTTTGGTCTGACAATTTAATCAATCCCAATGCCTGGAACAAAGCCGCTCAAAAATGCCCCGGCATCAACCACGGCAGGCTCTACACCTGCGACGAAATAGAAAAAATCAAAAGAGACAAAAAATGGTGGCAGGATGCGGAACAAACAACCGACTCCTAAAACGTTGAGCAAAATTATTTGTGTGCTATTGTTGTCATTCTGAACGAAGTGAAGAATCTCATCGTTACGGGGGCAAAGAGACCCTTCGCTTCGCTCAGGGTGACATACGAGGTTTTGTAGATGTTGTTACAAAAAGTAGCTGAAATCTACACCTGGCTGGATGCCCAAATCCGCGATAATAATAAGCTGACCGGCCGATGCAAAGCTTGTGGTAAATGTTGTGATTTTGCCAGCCCTGCCCCTGACTCCGAGCAGGGGTTCGACCACCGTCTATTTGTTACTCCGCCGGAATTGATGTATCTGGCTGAAAATCTCGGCGCCGAAAACATCAAGTCAATGCCGACAAATCGTGGTTCGACCCTGCTCACCACAAGCTGCCCTTATAACATCGACGGCAAGTGCACGGTATATGAATATCGTTTCGCTGCCTGTAGAATCTTTTATTGCAAAGCCGATGTGGATTTCCAAAGCAAATTGAGCGAATCAGTCCTGGAGAAACTTAAATCACTCTGCACAGAATTCCAAATCCCCTATCGTTATACCGACCTGGCCGCCGCATTAAACAGTCTTGCAGACGCCTAATATTTATCAATCGGCAGCGGGATGTCGTCCTGCGGGACGCATAGATTGATGTATTTTGCTTCACCTGAGAGTGTACCATACACCTTATAATAGTCGTAAAGCTTTGCCAATTTCTCTTCATCTGTGGATTCCAGATACCGCTGCCATTTACCTACTTCAGCTCCCCATATAATCTGCGTATTGTCCTTCGCATACATAACAACATGCGGTTGCCGAGCGTTTTCTCGGCCATCAAAATTGCTTACATCGATCCTGTCGATTTCAAAAAGCAGCGGCTTGTCGGGCGTAACAAGTCTGTCCATCTGTTCGAGTCGCTTTATTATTTCCATCGCCGCAGCGAGGTCTTCTCGCTCCCAAACTTCACCCAACGGCGGGGTTCTTGTTATCAGCGGCAGTCCTGTTATCTTTACTATGGGCAGATGGGGCATCTGAACAAAATCGAGCACCACCTGCTCGGCGTCCACGTAAAATCTGCTCAGGCCTGACTTGACCAGCCCCACGGGTCTTCGCCACCGTCCTTCGATGCGGAACCCATCATGCGTTCTCTGCACTGTTACCTCATCCAGCCAAACAACCTCTCTGGCGATATTCTGCTGCAGCGGGCCGGCGGCATTTTCATCAAGCCTTAAATCTTCGCCGTCACCTCTTGCCACAGCCAGAACCTTTTGCTTAAGCTGGTCGTTCACCCAGGCCGGGACATTCGCCAATTCCAGACGGATTGTCTGCTCCGAAACGGGGGTAGTTTCTTTTACGTATTTTTCCAAGAAGGAAAAGCCGACCACTATCCCCACCACAATGCAGGCTGCTGCGGAGGCAAAAACACAGGCTATTGCCAGTATTTTTATAATTCTTATCAAACTCGGACCGACTCGGCTGGCTTGTCTTTTCTTCTTTCTTTTTGAGGTGCCGGGCTTAAATGATATTCTTTTCGTCTTGCTCTTTTTTCTTTTCCTTCTCGCTGCCATAATCTCGTATCAGGAAATTAGAAAGTGCCTAAAGTGAGCTAAAGTGACACGGAGTGTCATTGCGAGGAGCTTGCCCCTTAGGGGCGAGCGACGTGGCAATCTCATTGCTTAGGTTTGAGATTGCTTCGCTCCGCTCGCAATGACGCGGTGCGTCACTTTAGGCACTTTACACTTTAGGCACTTTACACTTTAGTAGTGGCGAATATGCTGCCATGACGATTTTCGAGCATAACTCGCTCATCGTAAATCCCGCCTTCGCTGCTGCCTTGGGTAAAAGTGAATGCGTTGTAAAGCCCGGAATTGTATTAAGCTCCAGTGCGTAGGCAATTTCCTTATCGCTCAGCATAAAATCAACTCTTGCAAAGTGCCGACAGCCGAGCACATAGAAACAATCCATCGCCGCCTGTTCGATTTGAGCTGTTACAGCAGGGTCCCTAATCGTATCGAACAGATACTCCGTTTGCTCATCATTATATTTTGCCTGGTAATCGTAAAAGCCGGTTTGACTTATAATCTCAACAATTGGAAGCGCCCCATCTTCTAATATGCTGACTGTTATTTCTTTACCCGGGATGAATTTTTCAATCATACAATCGCCGAACTGGTCTAAGGTTTCCCGGGCGGCACCGATAGCTTCCTGCTTCTCGGCGATAATCCTGACACCAACGCTGCTGCCCTGTCTTATGGGCTTGACAACATATTCATCTGCAAGGTACTGCAATCTGCTCTCAAGCTGCTCGATATCAGTCTCAGCATTAAACTCAATCGCCGCGGGTGTAGCCACACCGGCTTTGGCAAAGAGCTTTTTGCTCGCCATTTTATCAAACGCCAATTTGCTTGCTGTCGGCCCGCTTCCTGTATAGACAAGGGACTTGTTATGGAGTATTTGTTGGAGCTGCCCGTCTTCGCCGAATACGCCGTGCAGGGCGGGGAAGAACACATCAACGCTGCTATCCTCTAAGATATCAAGATTGTCCGGACGAACATCGGCTGTTACCACGTTAAAGCCGGCCTCTTTTAACGCTTCTGAAACACACTCACCGCTTTGGATACTTATCTCGCGCTCGGACCCTATTCCCCCTGTAAGGACGGCCACTTTTAATTTGCTGCCCACTGTTTTTTCAGCTCCTTAATCCCATACTTCAATTTCAAGCTCCAGCTCGATATCGAACTGTTCTTTAACTCTCTGTTTTATGGCCTCTATCAGTCTTTTGACATCGCGGCTTGTACAGCCTTTTTCGGCGATTATGAAATTTGCATGCTTTTCACTGACCACCGCCCCGCCGATTTGCAGTCCTTTTAGACCGGCCCTGTCAATCAAAGCGCCAGCCGAACCCCCTTTCGGATTCTTAAATATACAGCCGGAATTCTTCGTATTCAGCGGCTGATTATTCTTTTTATAAATCCAGATTTCTTTTACCGTCCGCATGATTTGTTCCGAGTCAGCCGTGTTAAGTTTCAGCCGGGCGTTTAGAATGAATTTTGCAGTGATATTTGTTCTGCGGTAGTCGAATACCAGTTCCGGTTTACTCTTTTCGAAGACATTGCCCTGGCCGTCCATCAGCGTGACGCTTTCTACCGCTGCACCGAAATCTCCGAAGTTGCCCCCCGCATTCATTTTCACAGCTCCTCCGACAGAACCAGGTATCCCTGTCAGGGCCTCGATACCCGAGAGCCCTTTTTCCACACACGTTAAAACCAGCTTGCTCAATTCCGCCCCGGCCCAGGCGGTGACCTCCTCACCGTCAAACTCTATTTGTGCGAGCTGCTCTGCCTCGAGCTTTATCACAGCCGCCCGCAGGCCATCGTCACTGATTAGCAGATTGGAGCCGAACCCCATCACGTAAATCGGTATATTGTTCTCGTTGCATCGCCGGACCACCTTTTTGAGCTGTTCGACTGTTTTTGGCCTGATAAAAAAATCAGCCAGCCCCCCAAGCCCGTACCACGTCCGCCTGGCCAACGGATAATCAGTTTCAACTATTTCCTCTAAGCCGCTGAACGAATTCATCTGTTACCTTCCAAATATCGCCTGCACCCATACTAACTACAACGTCGCCGGCGGTTACGTTGCTCTCTAAATAATCACAAATAGCCCCGAAATTGTCGATAAATAGCGCCTCAGTGCCATTGGCTCTTATCCTTCCGACAAGTATCCGGGCGTTAACCTCTTTTTTTGCCGAGGCCGAATCCCGGACGAAATAA
>CAZLIO010000416.1:0-4163 GCA_964559025.1 uncultured Pirellulales bacterium
TGCGCTGTGGTTTTTCATGTTTTATGCAAAATTGAGGTTAGGCATACTTTGAAAATAAAAAATCGTTTTTTGATTTTTTCTTTTCAAACAATAAGTTATTGTTTAATAAGCAGTTAGGTGATTATTTAAGAAAATCAAAAAAACATATTTTCTTAAATAATATATGCCTAACCTCAATTTTGCAGGAGCCTTACTTTCTGCTGACTGGTCTGTGAACGTTATTTCCTGACATTCAGAAGTTTACCCCATTAGAAATGAAATTTCTAAGCGGGGCTCACGAGCATTTAATTATAACTACCCACTTAGGAGAAGTCAACTGCCCGTTTGGCTCTTTTCGACATCTAATACGGATAACAAAAATATATGCGTTTACTCAAAACAGAATTTCTGGTTCAAAAGCATTTTACTTCTATCTCCTCATCGCTTAAAATAAAAACATGCAAAACAATAAGCTTAAGCAGGGATTGGCATTGATGGTTTTTCTGGGGACGGTGCCGGCTTGTTTGCCTGCTGTCCGTGCTGACATAGGCACGCTGTCAGTGTCCGTGTATGAACCCGGCAGTGACACTCTACTGCCGTGCCGAGCCTGGGTTAATATTGGTAGTGAACGTATTTTCAGTCCAATCACTGAATCCTGCACACCATATAGTAAGGACCGCAGCTTCTCATGTGACGGTGATTTCATCATCCAAGTTCCATCTGGTAAAGCTATAGTTCATATTGAGCGAGGCAAGGAGTACCGGCCCGTTGATAAAGAGGTCATCGTAGAGGAAAACCAAACCACCAAAGTAGATATCACCCTGAAACGATGGGTCAACATGTGCAAGGAGGGCTGGTACTCCTCGGACATGCACTGTCATTTCGGCCTCGATAGTCTTAAGGTCCTCAAGCAGCTTGCATTAGCCGATGACGTGAGCTTCGAGCCAATTCTAACTCTTTGGAATCATCAGCGAGGTAAAACCTCGGATGAGACTTGGCCCGATTGGCCAACTGGACCCGATGTTTATGCCGATGCGACGCATGTCGTTACATTACGGAACCAGGAAATTGAGCGTATAGGCGGAGAAGCATTTGAATCTACAGGTGCTTTACTGATGTTCGGACTGACCAAACCTGTCAAAATGCCCTTGCAAAACAACCGGTATCCTTGCGATGCTGTCCTGGCTCAGATAGCTAAGAAAACTTCACCTGAATGTGTGATAGATACTGACAAGCCCATCTGGGGCGAGAATGTAGTAGGTGCAGCCTTGGGATTATTTGATTCTGTCCAGGTCTGTCACAACCATTACCATAGAGAATCCACCTTAAGCTCGGGTCGCTTGGGTTGGGGAATGGCTGCTGTTGATATCGAAGAAGGACAAGAGAGCTTAGTCCAAGACGAGCTTTTTCATCATACGAATTTGGCTTATTACCGTTTTCTAAATTGTGGATTCAAACTGGCGGTTACCGGTGGTTCCGCAATGGGTGTGATGCCGGTGCCGTTAGGCTATAACCGGACGTATGCAAAACTGGATGGCCCACTTACCGAAGCCAACTATTTGAGGGCAATACGAGCCGGTCGAACATTTGCAACCAGCGGTCCTATGCTCATTCTTACCGCGAACGGATTGGATAGTGGAGCGGAAATCCGGTATTCAACAGGCAAGAGCAAGCCCATCCTCATTAGAGCAGAAGTGCGAAGTATCCAGCCGCTTGATTCACTTGAGCTTATTTCCCCGCAGCACCGTCTTGCGACGGGAGTCGCTGGGGCTTGCAATGCCAAAGTGATTAAGAAAGTCAGCCTGAAAAACCGTTCGCCTTCACCGGTCCTTAAGGAGTCAGTCGTGTTGGCGTTTAGACCTCAACGCAGTGGCTGGGTCGCTGCTCGAGCAATCTTCACCGGCCCTGACGGCCATTTGCGCCAGGCGCATACCAGCCCCGTGTATATCACGGTGGATGGCAAACCTACTGCATCAAAAACGGACGCCCGATACATGACCCACTGGATTGACCGTCTGCTTCAGGTAACTGAGAAACCTGGCCGCTACCGGTCCGATATGGAGCGGGCGGAGGTCCGGGCTGTCTTCAAAAAAGCAAGACAAAAATATGAGGGCATCGCTCTCAAAGCCGAAGAATTCTGGCCAGACTAAATAAGTCCCGGAAGGGACGCCTTTCGGCGGAGCCATAACATGAGAAAGAGAACAAAATTCCCCGCAGCCCCGTCTTACGACGGGAGTCGCTGGGGCTTACAGATTGTTTTTCTAATCATTATGACTGTAGTTTTGGCTTGCCCGCGGAGAATACTATCACAGCAGTCAACGGGTTTCTCAACGATCGGTAAGATTGTCAGGCTTGAGAGCCGTATCAACGAATTGATTCGGCTTGAGACGAAGATTGAGCTTCTTGCCTCAGGTCTCGAATGGTCCGAAGGGCCGCTGTGGATTCAAGAGGCCGGCGGGGGGTATCTCCTGTTTTCCGATATACCACGCAACTCTGTAATGAAATGGCAGGAAGGGACAGGTGTCACCCTATTCATGAAACCCTCAGGTTACACCGGTATCACTGATTATGGTCGTGAACCGGGAAGTAACGGGTTGGCCCTGGACCTTCAAGGGCGCATCATCTTTTGTGAGCACGGCGACCGGCGTATTTCAAGGCTGGAAAAGGACGGCGGCAAGAAAACTCTTGTCGATAGCTACCAGGGCAAGCGCCTCAATAGCCCAAACGACGCTGTTGTCAAATCGAATGGTGATATCTATTTCACCGATCCACCCTATGGCTTGCCGAAGCGCTATGAGGACCACAGGCGAGAGCTTAATTTCTGTGGAGTTTTCCGCCTCACAACCTCCGGAGAGCTGACTTTACTGACGAATGAAATGACAAGGCCAAATGGAATCGCATTTTCTCCGGAAGAAAAGGTCCTTTATGTTGCACAATCAGATTCTAAAAATCCCATCATAAAGGCTTTCCCGGTCAAACCGGACGGCACTCTTGGAAGAGCAAAGGTTTTATATGACTTTGCGGGTCTGACGGGAAAATATCCGGGTTCTCCTGATGGCTTAAAGGTTGACCAGCAGGGCAATCTATTCGCCACAGGGCCTGGAGGCGTGTATGTTATTACACCTAAAGGTAAGCTGCTGGGCCGAGTTCATACCGGTAAAGCCACATCCAATTGCGCCTGGGGCAACGATGGCTCAGTGTTGTACATGACAGTTGACGATTGTCTGTGTCGGCTGAAAACAAAAACAAAAGGGGCCAATTGGAAAAATAGGTAATGCTTGCTACCAGGCAAAGGGTCGGTTCTATGTCTTGAGCAATTTATGCGAATATTTACTGTCAATCTCAAATATAGCGGCTCCGCCTTTGGCAGAATCATTAGTGTTGTCATTCCCGCTTATACCGAAACAATTGTCAACTAAATAAAAGAGGGCTTATACCTAATAGGTATAAGCCCCGAATTGATGCGAATCTGTTTGACTATCGTCTGTCACCGCAAACGATCAACCGATAGTTCTGGTTATGGAGTCGGTCGATACAGTCGAATATCATCGATGTATATCGTACCTGAACCACCGGCTACAGGATTCTTCTTGTTACCCAGACCAATGGCAATCGTATTGACATTGACCAGATTAACACCCTGGTCGGCAAATGCCTGCAGGTCGATAGTCCATTGGATCCAGGTGGCTATCTGTGCTGCATTTGGATTATCGTGATTGACCACTGCGCTGCCATTGAGGGTAACATACAACAACTCAGCAGCGTTATCCGAATCGCCCCTGAACCAAATCGATAAAGTGCTAACACCATTCTCTGTCCAGTCACGCGGATAAGTCAGCGTGTGAGCCGCCTCAGAGTACCCAACACTGTTGTCGTAGTAAAGCGGCATCGACTGGATGCCGCTGTGAACAATACTTTGCTCGGCATAAGGAGGAAGCTCATTACCAACGAGAGCTCCGTTTGTCGGGATTTCATAACCGTCCGGCCACGCTTCAAATATCCTGTTGCTCCCCGGGTCAGGGGGGTCAATGTCGTTGTAAGATTCAAAATCGTCCACGATAAGGAAGTTGGCGGTCGTAAAGCTCCAGAGGATGCCTGTCCACGGACTGTCCGGGTTGGTGTTATTGACCTCGTCAATCCTCCAGTAGTAAGCAGTATCCCACTCAAGCATTCCGGGGTCATAG
>CAZLIO010000417.1:0-4161 GCA_964559025.1 uncultured Pirellulales bacterium
ACAATCCAGTGCTCTAACCATCTGAGCTACTTTCACCACAATTTTTTTCCCCACCAAAAGGGCTGATTATATCAGGCCTGCTCATTCAAGTCAATGTCTGTCTTTGCCCGTTTTTTTTTCGCAAAAATCCTCTTGAAAAACCACCCATTTTATGGTATAATACCCCAAAATGGAGTTATAACATCGAGTTTCAACATAAAACCTGACCTGTAATCTCTGAAAGCGACCACTACCCACCGTCATTTCGAGCGGAGCCGAGAAATCTGTAAAATAATTGTCGTTCTGAACGGAGCAAAGCCTTAAGCCCTGAGCCCGTTCGGCTACGCTCAGGGTAAACTCCGCCGAAGGGGAAGTCGAACGGGGCAGTGAAGAATCTCAACCCCAATAATAAATATCGCAGATTCGCCGTCTCTTGGCGGAGTCAATATCGCAGATCCGCCTGTGGCGGAATAAATCAATAATATCGAAGATCCGGCGCCGTCTGACGGAATCATTAAAAAGGGACTTGCCCCACCAATCTCTAATCTCTAATTCACTAATCCACTAACTTCACCTCCCCCGCAGGAAGGATATATTATGGTCAACCAAAAACGATGTGACAATTGCTGCTTTTCGACCTTTGCCACCGGCATAGGCCGTGCCGTTCTCATCTGCCGCCAGAAAAAAGGCTCTGAAGGCACCTGGAAAGTCCACTCCCTCCTCGACAAATGCCCCAACTTCCACCCTTCACGGGCCGCAAAAGTCCAAAACCACACCCCCCGCCTCATACCTCTTACCCGCGGCCAATTCGCCGTCGTCGACGCCAAAGACTACCCCGTCCTGAGCCAATATACCTGGTTCGCTGAAGGCACTGATAAGAATTACTACGCCGTTCGAAAAGAAAACGGCAAAAGCATAAAAATGCACCGCCAGATCACCAACGCCCCCGACCATCTCGTTGTTGACCACATCGACCACAACGGCCTGAACAACCGCAATAACAATCTCCGCCTTGCAACTTTCACTCAAAACTGCCAGAACCAGCGAAGGCTCTCACACAAAACCTCAAAATACAAAGGCGTACACTGGAACAAAAGACAAAAAAAATGGGCCGCACAGATACATTGCAACAACAAAAAATACTACCTCGGCTATTTTCACGATGAGATAGAGGCCGCCAAGGCTTACGACAAAAAAGCTGTCGAACTTCACGGTGATTTTGCGTGCCTAAATTTCCCAGTGTCGCCAGACAGCTAAAGCTGGAGTTTATCCGCCGAAGCCGGTTCCTTTGTAGCCTTGGAGAAGAAGCTTGGCGAAGGCGGAACAAAGCTGTTTAAAATGTTTTAAGGCAATTGTGTAGCATTGAAGTCATTTGCTAAGTGAGGAAACAATGTGTTAAGTGGTCTTCCATTGAATTGCGAACATCCCACTAATAAGCGAGAATCTGAGATTTTCTACCATTTTTTCTCCATGATAAGGAGTGCTTATGAAGAAATTTACGGTTTATCAGTATTGATATGAGGCTTTTCTTTCAAGTATCTTGCTAAAGAAGTCGAATAATAAGGGTACGACTTATAGGACATAAACTGTAGTCTAGCAATCCTGAGGTATGAGGAGACATATCGGAAAAAAAGGAATTTAAGACGTATTAACATTTATCCAACAAGGCTTATTTTAGGAGACTTACAGCCGCATGAAGATGAGGTGAATTATGAAAGAACAAAAAAAGACGAACACAAGTGAAAACAAAGAGAAGCCCAAAAGGCGGATTCGGGATTTGTTCAAAAGATTTCCCCGACGTTTCGAGATCAAACGCAGGAAAACCCAGGAAACAGTATGGACCTTTAAGGGCCCAGACGATTAAATCCGATTAAACCTATCTAAGCATTTGGATCTTTCAGAATGTGTTTTCGTGGACGTTAATTTTAATTAGCATAAGGAACTACGGAGGTACGAGAAGTAACTAGTTTCTTTCACCATTCTCTGCCACCGCAAATAATTGGCTTTCCCTTTTTTCCATTTTTTCTTATTTAGTCTGCGAACATATTGTTGGTTTGCCATACATTATATTTTCTGTTATAATCCCAATTACCCTCGAAATCATATTTTCTATCAGTAGACAACGCTTTGTACTCCAATCTGACTTTTATTTTTAATTCGTCTTCTGGATTAGTCGCTAAGATGTCTTTGATAAAGCCGTCTCGTATTGTTATCTGCACTGTTGTATTCTCTGAGGGGTACAGTACATTATTGTCTAATCGCTCATTCACAGGTATTTTCTTAATAACTTCTTCTTCGCCATTTTCCTTTGTTTTGAGAACGAGACAATCAACTTCTTGGCTTATTATTTTTGCCGGTGCATTGAGGCAGCGTAGTATGAATGTGTTCACATCCATAGTGGCCCTTCCATTCTTAGTTATGCGTCTGGGACTTGCGAACACATAGGGCCTGTGCGCAGCAATAAATTCTTTCCTTGACAAATACGCTGAATATATCGAAATACAAAGAGCTAAAACAGCAATAATAAAAGCGTATTCTTGCCACCATCTTTTTGGTTTGGGCAAATTCTGAATAAATACCCTTTGCGCTTCCTTCGTGTTCTTCTTTTTATCTTCTCTCTTCATAATAATGCGATCCGGGCCTTTCATTTTCATCTCTCGTATCTTTTGTATGCTTTCGCTCTTTTGTGAATCCGCCTTCAGGTGTGAAAAATAACACAAAAGAAGAAAAAAGTCAAGAAGAAAAAAGGGAAAAACGTTGGAAAACTACCCACTTCACTTCCAAAGCATTTCCCTTACTGCCTGCCTAATCAAATATGCGTTTAGCTTTCTTCCGCTAAACTAGTCACCTTTATCAATACCTCACTTGATAAGGCGCATGAAAAAATAGAGATATATGCCAATAATCCAAATGATGTGGATAGTTCTAGAGCGGTCTGCATGGCCAACAGAAAAGCGATAGTTTATTTGTATCTTGCCCGTTTTAATTATCAAGAAATCGTTGATGAAGAAGAACTTAGAAGGTTTCGAACAGATATAAACCGGACTGTCTATTACAATCGGGTTTTACAAAAGACTTACGAAGAGGATAACCCGAACTATAAGCTGCTTGGTGAGTATTCCGATTCTGAACTCCGTCGTCTCGGGTTATTACAAGCTATCATATACAATGATATCCATCAAGCTTAGGATTTATTACAAACAGTGCTCATAAAGGCCGGTATTCAACTTTAGCCGAAACACGCTAACAACTACATCTTTTCATACTTTTTCATTCTCAAAAAACTAGGGACAGTCGTCCAGCCGTGCCAGAGCCACGACTCGGCAGACTATTTCTAATACCCACTTCAGTTCCAAAGCATTTCCCTTACTTCCGTCCTTGGGTCTTGAGTCTTGCGTCTTTGGTCTTCCAATAAGCTTGGGCTTCAGATCCTAAAGGAATCTGAAGCCCATTTTTCCGGTTAACCGCTGTCCGCCATACTCGTTCTGGCGGCTCTCCTCAATAATCAATATCGCAGACCCGCTTTTGGCGGAATCTTTTTTATCAATAATCTATTTTAACAAATACCCACCCTGTCTGTCAAACAAAAAAGCTCCACTCATCCACGCATTTACCTCGTGAGATAACAATTTTATCTCACTGGGGTAACGAAGTTTATCTTACCGGTGCCAATCTCTAATTCTTTAATCTCTAATCCACTCACGAGTTACGAGCATCCGTCTTCCGTCCTCCACCTCCAGTCAAATTAGGCTGGGCTTCAGACCCCACAGGAATCTGAAGCCCATTTCCCGGTTAACCACTGTCCGCCATACTCGATTTGGCGGCTCTCCTCAATAATCAATATCCCAGATCCGCTTTTGGCGGACTCAATAGTAAATCGTCAATAGTCAATAGTAAATTACCTGACCGCCGCCTGCGCCGCCGCAAGTCTGGCAATCGGCACTCTAAACGGCGAACAGGATACATAATTCATCCCCACCCGATGACAGAAATCAATACTGTTCGGCTCACCGCCGTGCTCGCCGCAGATACCGACCTTTAATTTCTTTCTGGTCTTTCTGCCGAGCTTCGTCCCCATTTCCACTAATTTCCCAACGCCGTCCTGGTCAAGTATCTGGAACGGGTCCGCCGCATAAATATTCTTATTGACGTATTCGCCTAAGAACTTCCCTGCGTCATCCC
>CAZLIO010000418.1:0-4159 GCA_964559025.1 uncultured Pirellulales bacterium
TGAACTGAAGTGCCTAAAGTTTGAAGTGCCTAAAGTGACACGTAAGTGTCATCCTGAGGCGGAGCTGAAAGATCTCATCTCCTGAGCAACAAGGAGATTCTTTGCTCCACTGCGTTCCGCTCAGAATGACAGCGAAGCTATCACTTTAGACACTTTCTGATTTACTTAATTTTTGGATCTGTTTCGGATTTATCGCAAATAAGATACAATATACCAAGAAAGGACGAATACTATGGCATTGACAGGATTGGATATATTTAAACTCCTACCGAAAACCAACTGCAAAAAGTGCGGCATGCCTACTTGCCTGGCCTTTGCAATGGCGCTTGCTCAGAAACGCGCCAAACTCGAAGACTGTCCCGACGTTTCAGACGAAGCCAAGGAGAAACTCGCTGCGGCAGCGGCCCCGCCAATGGCAAAAGTTGTGTTCGGCAGCGGAGACAATCAGGTCCAGCTCGGACAGGAAACGGTAATGTTCCGACACGAAGAGAAATTTTATAATCCGACCGTTCTGGCCGTAACCGTCTCGGACAAACTTACCGGCGAGGATTTAACCAAACGCATTGAGGCCGTAAATTCACTCCAGTTTGAGCGGATCGGGATCAAAATCGGAGCCAGGGCCATAGTTCTCGTCAACGACAGCGGCTCGCCTGAGTCTTTTGCACAGGCCGCCGCGGTAGTAAAGGATGGCAGCGACCTTGCATTAATCTTAATAACCCAATCACCCGATGCAATGGCCGCGGCAGTAGCTAAAACTAAAGAATCTGTCCCTTTACTTGCCTCGGCCACGCCCGATACTGCTGAAAAGATGGCGAAAATCGCCAAGGAAAATGGCTGCCCAATCGTTGCAAAATCCGACTCACTCGACGCCCTGGCCGAGCTTACCAATAAGATTAAGGCCGAAGGAGTTGAGGATATTATAGTAAACCTCGAGGCCCCCAGCCTTCGGGACCAATTGTTTAATCTGTCAAAGATGCGAGCTTTGGCGCTGAAAAAAGTATTCCGACCGTTGGGTTATCCGACAATATCCTTCGCAACTGACGGTGACGTCGATACACAGGCAGCTTCGGCCATAAGTCTAATTTGCAAGTACGCCGGCATCGTGGTGCTCGACACTGTCGAACCCTATGCGCTTTTGCCCATGCTGACCGCGGTGATGAACATCTTCACCGACCCGCAAAAGCCTGTCCAGGTAGAACCAAAAGTCTATCGTATCGGCGAACCTAATGAGAATTCACCGATGATGTTCACGACGAACTTTTCACTGACATACTACACAGTGGAATCGGACGTCGAGGCCAGCAGGATACCAAGCTATATTCTCGTGGTCGATACACAAGTGTACTGACGGCTTATTCCGGAGACAAGCTCAACGAAAAAACGGTATCTGATGCTATGACCAAATACGGCGTGGAAGACCTGGTCAAACACCGAAAACTAATCATCCCCGGTTACGTCGCTGTGATGAGCGGAAAACTCGAAGAGGCCACTAACTGGGAGGTTATGGTTGGTCCAAGAGAGTGTTCGATGCTGCCTAAATATCTCCAGGAAGTCTGGAATTAAACTGGATGCTCGTTGCTCGATGTTAGATGCTCGTACAAGAAAAAACGGGTATCGAGAATCGAGAATCGAGAATCAAGAATGGAAGAGAGCAAGAAGAAAAAAAAATTCACAGTCCGTTTTGAACCAAGCGGTCTTAAAATAGAAGTGCCGGGCGGGACGGTTCTGCTCGAGGCCGCCCACAAAGCCGGTATTTATTTAAGCAGCATCTGCGGCGGTGACGGATATTGCGGAAAATGCAAAGTAATAATTGATGAAGGACAATTTCAAAGCAAGCCAACCGCATTACTTACACCGGAGGAAACACGGGAAAATGTCGTTCTCGCCTGCCAGAGCAAAGTCCTTTCCGATATGACCATAACCGTTCCAAAGTCTCATACTTTGGAAACAAGTCAAATTCTTATGGACACAGACGCCCGCAGATTCAGCGAACTGACCGGTGAGCCTGAAGCAGGGCTGTTTGAGTTTGACCCATTAGTTCAAAAGCTTTGTCTCGAAATGACGCCCCCGAGTGTTCAAGACCACACCGCTGACCACGAGCGGCTGTACTTGGCAATACGGGAAAAGATCGATGCTCCTACAATGCAAACGGGCTTTCGCATTCTGCAACAACTTTCGAACGTGCTTTGTGAAGCGAATTACAAGGTTGCAGCGACAATCGGTCGACGCGGTGAAACTACAGAAGTTATAGAGGTTGAGCCGGGCAAGCGGTGTGAAACGAATTTTGCTGTCGCTGTGGATTTAGGTACAACTACAGTGGTGGCTCATCTTATCAATTTGACAAAAGCCAACACAATAGATACGGAAGCTACGTACAACAGCCAGATAAATTTTGGCGAGGACTACATTCGCCGAATCATCTACGCAGAAGAGAATAACGCTTTCGATGAGATGCAGAATCGTATCGTACACGATGTGAACAATCTGATTGTAACACTTGCAACGAGGCAAAAAATCGATTTGCATGACATTACCGCGGTAATATGTGCCGGCAACACCGCAATGGTGCATTTCTTACTGAATTTAGACCCGACACGAATCCGCAGAGAGCCATATATCGCCTCAGCCGGCTTTGTGCCGCCAATCCGGGCGGCAGAAGCAGGCGTTCAGATCAACAAGCGAGGTCTGTTATATTGCCTGCCCAGTGTAGCTGCTTATGTGGGCAGTGACATAGTAGCCGGCGTTCTAACCACGCGAATCTTTACTAAAAAAGGCATCTCACTTTTTGCTGATATTGGAACAAACGGTGAGGTGGTTCTCGGTAATCAGGATTGGCTGGTCTGCGCCTCAAGCTCGGCAGGCCCAGCATTTGAAGGAAGCGGCGTCAAGCACGGCATGAGGGCCGGTGCCGGGGCTATCGAAAAACTGACTATTCTTGACGATGGTTCCATCGAGCTAAAGACGATCGCCAATACCCATCCGGTCGGCATTTGCGGCTCGGGCCTTCTTGATACCCTTGCCGAATTATTTACCCACGGCATCATAGACCGCACGGGACGATTCAAAGCTAACGGCCAGCCACAATTAACCGAAGGTGACGAGGGCCGGCAGTTCCAAATAGCCCCGGCAGGTAACGAGCACCAGGAAATAGTAATCACCCAGGCCGACATCGATAATTTGGTCCGTTCCAAAGCGGGTGTCTTCGCCGCTATCAGGGTCCTTATGGAGTCAACCCAGACAAAGCTCGAAGACCTGGATGCGGTTTACCTGGCCGGGGGATTCGGAAACTTCCTGAACGTTCGCCAGGCCGTTACTATCGGGATGTTACCTGATGTGCCCTTGGAGAAGATTCACTTTGTGGGAAACACCTCAATCGCAGGGGCAAAGACCGTACTGCTGAGCCGAAAAGCTCTCAAGGCTGCCGAAAAAATCGCACAAAGTATGACATATTTTGATTTGATGAGCCATCCGGGATATATGGACGAATTTACGAGAGCTAATTTCTTACCGCACACAGATTTATCGCTGTTCCCCTCGGTATCAGCACTAAAGTGTGAAACGTAAAGCGTGAAATTATGATATTTTGTCATCCTGGATGATTTATACAAGATACGAAACATGGCAACAACTATTGCGATAAGTGGAAAAGGCGGTTCGGGCAAAACAACTTTAGCCGCTATGATTATCAGGTTCCTGCTGGCCCAGGCCGACAGAAAAACCGTGCTTGTCGTGGATGCCGATCCAAACGCCTGCCTCGGCCTGATGTTGGGAGTTAAACCGACCGGCACCATCGCGGACATCCGAGAAATGAAACCAAGCAATGTGGGTATAAATCGGCTGCGCTCCTTCGAATACAACATGCAGCAGGCAATTACCGAAGCCGATGGATTCGACTTGCTTACTATGGGCCGACCGGAAGGACCAGGTTGCTACTGTGCGGCGAACAATACACTCAGAACCTTCATGGACAAACTAAGCTCAACCTACGGTTACGTCGTCATAGACAACGAAGCCGGAATGGAGCACCTTTCCCGCAGAACAACCAATAACGTTGACCTGCTGTGCATCGTAGCAGAACAAAATCCCATCGGTGCCCTTAGCGCCCGGAGGATTTTTGACCTTGTTAAACAATTGCCGATTGTTGTAAGGCAGACCGGAG
>CAZLIO010000419.1:0-4153 GCA_964559025.1 uncultured Pirellulales bacterium
TCCAGATAACACCCCGATGTTGCGGTCGTTCAAATCGCGTCCGCTGGGCTCACGACTCCTTGAGGCCCTTGGTTCAATACGTGCGTGTAGATCATCGTCGTCTTGATTAGACTCCGTCCCCGTCAGCATCCCGCAAACGAAAAGCACGTCAGAGAACCTTCGCTCTTGGCTCCAAAAGTCAGGGTGCAACCGCTACTGGAAATATATACTGCAGAAGTCAGATTTACAAGAAAAATTATTTTTTTCCAGAAGATACATTCACTCAAATCCTGGGCCCGACAGCGGGAACTGTTAGCCGAACGCCAAGCGAACAGCAAGGACCATGAAGAGAACAAGCTCTATGTACCTGAAAGATGATCTTCGTATGGGAAAGCGAGAGATTTCTATTTGATTCAGCCAAGGATATGTAGTATAATACAATCAAAGAAGCTATGGATATTCTTGTTCGGATAAAGCGTTTGGTAGATATGTCCTCATCTCATCGAAAAAAAGCACCGACATCTGATGCGTTGGCTTGCCCGGAGTGCGGGAAGACTCAGATGATTCGCGTCGTGGAAACATGCCGACTTGCGGACGGGCTGACGGTCAAGAAGCTTGGGCACTACAAGTGCCGCTCGTGTGGGTCGCGTTTCTTCGACGACGACGCCATGCACGGCATTCAAGCAGCCCGTGCGTCACACCGTTCGTTGGCTAAATCCTGCTGATTTCTCTGTAGTGTGCGCCGTGGCAGCTATGGCATTCCTCGAAGCCGGCTGGGACTTAGTGGACGAGACGGCCAACGGCACAGAAGATATCTGGTGGATTTTAGAAGGCCAGGACTATCCGAGGTTGTGGTGTGAAGCCGCAGAGCAATGAAAGGGAATCGCTCTGCGGAAATGCTAATCCATAGACCCATTCGACAAGGCTCTGGGCAGGCATTTCGATTGACTATTGATTATTGACGATTGACTATTGTTTTCAAATCCGCGTTAAAGCGAGGGGTGCTCTCGTAGGCGTGGGCACAGTTCATAGCCGTCCATATCGGGTAACATAATATCAAGCAAAATGTTGACAGTTATGAGCCGCAGCGTTATAGTCTTTAGTAGTGCTGAGCATTATGGAGAAATATTTTGTGTGAACTTATGGCCGAGACCGTGAATCGCCGGGGGTTTATTAAGGGGTCTTTAGCGGGCTGGAGCCGCCTAACATTGGCGAGAAGTCATAAGGAACAGGCGCTTTTGGTTAAGCCGACCGATGCTGCTCTGCGAAGCAGCTCGCTACGAAGCACGAGTCAGAAAACTGATGAACAAGCGGCAGCCCGACAGCAGGGAGCTCATCTCGATATGCCGATGGGCAAGATTAAACATGTCGAGATCAGCCGTCTGATTTGCGGTGGTAATCTAATCATCGGTAGTGCCCATGATCGTGACTTGATTTACGTTGCTTCTTTGATGAGGCACTACTTCACCGACCGGAAGATCATTGAGACCTGGCAATTATGCGAAGAATGCGGTATTAACACGATGATAGGGCCCGTCAACAGCCCCTACGCATTCGGTGAGGACCCAACTATTCGAGTGTATAACCGTTATCGCAATGAATGGGGCGGACAGATTCAGTGGATTGCCCAGACTTATCCCAAGACCGGCGACCTTACCGGCTCGATTCAAACGGCAATTGACAACGGTGCCATCGGCGCCTTTGTACATGGTGGTATAGGTGACAATTGGGTCAGGTATAACCGCGTGGATCTGTTGGCCAAAGCCATTGAGTTTATCAGGAAAAACGGGCTGATTGCCGGTTGTGCGTGCCATTGTCTTGACGTGCCAATGGCTCTGGAAAAGGCGGGAGTCAAGGTGGATTTCTATATGAAAACGCTGCACAGCGGCGATTATTGGTCGGCCACTCCAAAAGCCGAGCGTCCCGAGCGTGGGCTGCCACCTCATGACAATATGTGGTGTACTAAGCCCGAGGAGACAATCGAGTTCATGAGAACCGTCAAGAAGGCGTGGATTGCCTTCAAGGTTTTGGCTGCCGGAGCCATCCATCCGCGAGAGGGCTTCAGATTCGCGTTTGAAAACGGAGCGGATTTTGCCAATGTGGGCATGTTTGACTTTCAGATCAGAGAGGATGCAATCATTGCGAGGAATATATTGTCGGGAAAAATGAACAGAAAGCGTCCCTGGAGAGCATGACGAGAACCTATCATATAGGCTTGTTCTTAATCAGCGTAAGGTTTCCGTCTCTTGCCGCCTCCAATATCGGCCCCATATAGTCGTCTATCATCCGGCTTCTGAGCGGCACAGGCATATTCTGGAGCTTCATCTTAAGCTGCGGATTCTTGGCGGCGGCCAGCGCTCGGTCAATATGCTGCCGACTGAATCCCTCAACATCGCTTAGGCGCGTGGGACAGCCAATCCTTTGGGCCAGCTCAAACATAGCCTCGGCCACAGCGACTCCAAGGTCCCTTCCTTTTAGGGTTTCAATATCGGCCCCTGTCAGCCCCGCCTCCTGATAGATTTTGCCGACGATGCGCAATGGCCGTTCAATGGCCGGGGCAAAAAAGACGGTGTAGTATGGGTTCATAATAGCACAGGCCCGACCGTGTGGAAGAAGATCTACCAATGAGAAGCTGGTCAGGTGTCCCCCGTTGGTTCCGCCTATCATAATGGAATATCCGCCCAGGTCTGTGGCCAGGCAGAGTGCTTCCCGCGCCTCTTTGTCCTTCGGATTGTCGATTGCACGCGGCAGGTAATTGACCGCCAGGCGAATACATACGCCGGCGATTTCTTCGAGCTTGTCGTAGTAAGGTTTGCCGATGGCTCCGTAAAGGACCTCCAGCGAGTGCGAAATGCCGTCGAGCGCCCCGTCGGCGGTCAGGCCCGGCGGTGTACTATACGTCACCTCGTAGTCGAAGACCGGGAGAGCAGGAATAATCGCATCATCCACAATCAGCTTCTTCTGGCCTGTTGAAACTTCTGTAATATTCGAGTACTTGGTCAGGTGGGCTGCCGAGCTGGCAACTGTCTGAATAGCCATGTGCGTCGTCAGGGACTTGCTCTCCGAAGGACACCTTCCGGTGCTTTCCTGTAATGCTTTGGTGACAAGCCCCGTCCCAAAATACTCATCAATCTCACCATTGAGAGTGCGAAGAACTTCAGCGGCCTTTGCAGCGTCGATTGTGCTGCCGCCACCGAAGCTTAGTACCACATCCGCCTCAGACTCCTTCAGGTGGTCGGTAATTCGAAACAGGTCTTCCCGCGGACAGTTAGGCCTGGCACCTCTGATTTCTGCGACAAGCTCGACTCCTGATTCGGCCAGCGAGTTACGTATGACCCCCACATAATCATCGCTGCCGTGAAATGTGTCACGAACCAGCGCTGCTTTCTTCCCCACGGCGGTAACTTCTTCATCCCGTCCCGTCTTCGATGGGCGGGGTTCACCTATTCCTGGGAGGACATTCGGGCCGAACAGATATGAGTCCCCTTTGAACTCGTGCAACAGAGTTCGTGCTTTCTCAAAATCGGTCATGTTTTAGCTCTCCTCTACTTATATCGCAATAACATTATGCAAAATTGATTTTGGCAAACTTTTTTAACGCCCATGCTTTCTCCTGGACATTTGGTCAATTCATTTCGAGCCCACCGTCCATGTTCAGCGTCTGCCCGGTAACGATTGCTATTTTTTCACCTAATCGCTGCTCCATAGCATTGTGTCCTATTTACACACCTTATCATACGAAAAGCAAGCCAGTTTCTCAAAACATCTCTGCGTTTCTCGATAACATTATTCATGCAAAGCTGTAGTAGTTGAAAAGTGCTGCAAGGTATCTTCACAGTCTATGAGCGAATCCCGATGAGACTTTCGAAAATTCGATTGCCGCGATTGCCCCTTTGCCGATTGAGTGTATCCTGCATAGGGGACATTAATCGGAAAAAATTGCGAATCAAGCGCTTGACTGTGCCGGTATATCATATAAAATCAGCAGCAGATGTATAAGTGAGCTAAAGTGAACTAAAGTGAGCTAAAGTTGCTCAGTTGTAGAAGTCCGTTGATGCGGCGCCGGATGACGCACTTGTTTTTAGGTGTCGAAGCTTGTATCGAAACTGGAAGCTCGATGTTGGATGCTCGAGGAAAAGCGAGTTTGGGTTCCCGCAAGGCGGGGTCCCTTCAA
>CAZLIO010000420.1:0-4151 GCA_964559025.1 uncultured Pirellulales bacterium
AATTCAGCTCTTCAACTGACACCGGAAGATAAGTCGGCTCCTTGCTGCAAAGCAGTACGGGCAAGCTGCCAGTTCGAGTCGGTAAGACATTCTTCAGCGGTTTCGGCCTGCGGAAATTCTTTCGGAAGACCATAATGAGAACTAAACGCTCGGCTCTGCACTTCGCTTAGCTGCGTCAATGCCCGCAATTGTTCTGAGGCATCTTCCACCTTTGCAGTTTCGGCTGCCATTATTGCTGTGCGGTTGTGCAGCCAGGCGTTCTGCTTTTGTGCCTCAGTTGGTGCAAAACGCAGACTATCGCATCCGGCAAATAAAAAGCATATAAGTACGTAACCCAAAAGTCTTGTGCTTTTTTGCATTTTTGCACTTTTGCACTTTCCTGCCTTTTTCATCATTTCGCCCCTTAATTTTGAATGAAGTTTACGTTTTTCCGGTATAATACTGTTCCACGAGACTGAAAAAAATCTAAGCTCTGTATACAGAATTTAGCTATGGACACAGCGAAAACATTCAGACCCAAGACTATATTATTATGGCAAAAAGTGGCAGATAACCCTGAGGCCCAGCGAATCTTGGAATTGTTTCCATCAGCCAAGGTCCAGGTAATAAAGCAACAGAGAAAGCCCCCTTCGCCAGATATGTCACCAGCTCAAGCATTGCTGGCCGGGAAAAGAACTTTGATGATAGGCCAAACCTCATCTTTTGTAGGACATTTCGATGGTCGGCTTGGCTTTAACGTCCGTTGCTGTCCTTACTACAAATTGGTTCCTGTTTCGAACGGCTGTCCCTACTACTGCACATATTGCTATCTGGCATTTGTCTATCGCAAATATGCCCCATTTATTAAGATGAACATAAATTACGATACTATGTTCAGGCAAATACGAAAAACATTAGCCAACTCTCACGGCAAAATTAGTTTCAATATGGGCGAAATGGTCGATAGTCTCGCGCTTGACCACATAACCAATCTTACAACAATGTTAATTCCATTTTTCTCTTCGTTTTCCAATGGCTTTCTAATGCTGCTTACTAAAAGCAGTAATGTCGATAATCTGTTAGTTGTTGAATCCAATAGTCACACGGTTGTTTCCTGGAGCCTCAACGCTCAGCAGATAATCCGGCGATATGAATTAGGTACAGCCGATCTTGACGAACGTGTTAGGGCAGCCAAGCAATGTCAGGACCATGGTTACAGAATCCGGATTCGCATTGACCCCGGCATTCTCTACCCAAACTGGGAAGATGGGTATGCCGATTTAATCCAAAAGACCTTAACTGCCATAAGGCCCGAGAACATAACTCTTGGAATGTTAAGGCTTTTACCCGGCCATTTTCGCCTTGCTACAGGTGCGTATGGCAATCGTGCTCGAAAGCTCTTCGATTATCACTTTGTTAGAGGGGCTTCAGATGGTAAGCTCCGTTATCGGCCAAAACAACGTGTCGAATTTTATAATTTCTTAATCGATACTATTCGCAGCTTTGACCAGGATGTTTCTATCAGCCTTTGCAGAGAAACACCCGGTGTTTGGAATATCCTTAAAAACCGCCGTGAGCCCCGAAAATGTAACTGCGTTAATTGGTAATGCAGTATGCTTAGAAGGCCTCATCGGCTTCCTTCAGACACTTTCTCCATTGCCCGCAGGCGATACTCGTATGAGATGCTTTTGCTCCAGAGAGATTCGAGCTTTTGCTCAAAATTCTTTTGGCATTGCAACAGCATACCCACGTCCCGCTGTAAAATATCAAGCTGTCTTTGCAAATTGATCCAACTGCCAACAATCAAAGAAGCCAAAAGCACCAACTGAACCAGCACAGAAACATTTATCTGCCGATTAAATTGCCACGATTTGGAATTCACCTCAGGCATCACTTACCTCGTATTTGATGGTTTGTAACTCGTCGCTTGGGTCACGGGACAACGGTCACGGTTTAACGTGGAATACGTTTTTGTCGCCGACTCTGAACATTACCGCATACGTTCCTGCCGACAGGGATCCTTGTTGCTGAAACGATTCAGCCAGATTGACGGCCAGCGTTTGCTGACCTATTTCAACAGGTATCGAGCCGGCATCACCTATCACTACTGCGACGACATTATAGAAATTGTATGACGAATTACTTTTGACCTTGACGGCCCACGCAGCCGTCCTGGCGCCGGGTGAAGTGACAACGGATATTTCCTGAATCTGCTCAGAGCCTTGCCGAGCAAGTCTTTCCAGTATTTGTTGACCATCTACAATATTCTCTCCGCTGACCATAATTCTCAGCCCCTTTGTCGAACGATTTTCAAATTCGTACACTGCTTTTCAAAATCCATCTGCACTCGTTCTATCCAGCTTCTGCTTCGGTTATCGCTCTTGCAGGCCAAAAGGTCTCTGCTTTCGGGACTTGTGCTTACTCTGTCACCAACTTTGTAATCAAACACAAGATTCGGTGTTTGTATGTCAATGGTCTCGATGGTCTCGGACGAAACCGCTGCCCTGTGCCGGACAAACTCATACAAAGCATCGGTATCATCGACCTCGTCCGCAGTGCCGAGCGTCTCATCATAAGGATCCGCAAAGATGCTCTGGTCCGAAACCCTGCGATACTTGAACTGACGGGGCAGCGTAATAATATGCTCAACCACGGGAACTGTTGAATTGACAGGCCCATCGGAAACTATACAAGTTAATCTCTCATCACTGATTACCGAGGCGGTTATTCTGAATTTCAACACTCCCTTCAGCGCCGCCACCCAGGTATCAACATCGAGCTGGTCACTGCTGAGCCACAGTCCGCACTCATTGAGCAGGATATTAAAAGCATGAAGGTACTGCCACCAATGCAAACCGTCATCGAACGATACCTGGAGAAAATAACCTAATGATTTTCCCTGTTTATCGGTGGTTAAAGTTGGTCGGAAGCGCCTACTGCTACGAGCGAAATCACTGCTGCCGAAAATCTTGGAAAAGTCAAACGCATCACCCTGATTGTATGGAGCGCCACTATAGTTCCCCGCCTCGTTAAGGCACCATTTGCGATATACATCTTTTACCTGATAGAAATCAGGATTGGTCGAGGGTGAAAATTTATCATAGCTGATGTCCTCAAGGCTGCCATCCCAAGACTTTACCAACTCAAAGGTCGCTTCTATAATTTTGAAGTCGCCTTGACCAATATACTTGTGCGTTATTGGCCAAAAATTTTTCTTGCTGTGCAAAGCTGCGATATTTGTCTTTGATATGCTGAACTGTTCTCCAGCTTGCTGGCAATTCAGCTCAACGGTTCTGCCTGTGCCAGCTTTATAAAACACAATTGCTTGGCCAGGACCGGTAGGCACAAGCCGAGGGACGAACTTGAACCTCAAGCCGATCCTCTCACAGCATCGGTACAGGGCCTTTATCAGATTTAATCCTGTGACATCGAGGTCGCGAACTACTTGGTTCTCGGTCAATGCCCTCAGTTGACCTATGCTCGGCGTTTGTAATTGACTTGCCGTTAAATATTCACAAAGCAGGTAATCAATTACTTCTGCATAGCTCCAGAGTTTGCCTTGCGATGGTTCAGCGCAAAAGCTTGTGTAGCTTTTGCCATTAACTTCAATTGGTTCCGGATTGGCATTGGCCTCACCATCCGGATTAAATGTTGTATCAAGACCAGCCAAAAACAGACTGGAGTTACTTGCCTCTGCCAAACGCTGGCCATAAACTGTGATCCGCTTTAAATTTGCGCTGGAATCTCTCGCTACTACTTCGGCCTTTTCACCGTCGGGCGCCAACTTTATATCGAGGCTTTCTATTTGACCGCAAAAGATTGGGAAACTAAAAGCTGTTGCACCCGGCGGGACACCGTTAAAATATTGCCGGATGCAAACAGTCTTTCCCATAGCAAATAAGGTCTCGATCTCTTCGGCAGCTGTCAAGCCGGAATCTGGGTACGCAGCAGCATTATAAGCCAATCTGGCCCAGCTAAATTCCGGCCAACCGCCGCGAATAATCTCTACCGGTTCCAGCGCTGGACACAATGTCCCATCGACCAAAATTGAAATAGAAGCGGCCGGAAGTGCCAGTTGTGTTTGTGCTGATTGGAAAAAGTCGATTCTGTTAGACATAGTTTTGTATATCGTATTGTGTATCATATATTTAGCTCCCAGTTTCACTGGGAGT
>CAZLIO010000421.1:0-4137 GCA_964559025.1 uncultured Pirellulales bacterium
TAGAGCTTCAAGACGGCAGGCGCATGGGCCATACAGAGGGGGGAGTGCTCTTTAAAGGCAGTAAGGGCAAACTCGTAGCCGGCGTTTATGGGGAAGGGCCTCGACTGATACCTGAGAGTAAAATGAAAGAGTACAAACAACCCCCGAAGACTATCCCGAGGGTAAAGGACTCGCATGAGCAGGATTGGGTGCGGGCCTGCAAGGCTGGCCGAGCAGCGGGAGCAGATTTTGAGTATTCCGGTCTTCTAACCGAAGTATGTCTGCTCGGCAATGTGGCCAAGCGAGTGGACAGCAGGATTGAATGGGATGGAGTCAGGATGAAGGTAACAAATTTGCCGGAGGCCAACAAATACATCCGCACCAAATATCGGGAAGGCTGGACTCTGTAAATAGGAATTCTTACACTTTTAGGTGTGTAATATGGGAAAAAGGAACGTTCAGAAAATCTGTTTGTGTTGTCTGCTGTGTACCATTGTAAACACAGACTCTTTTGCTAATAGGAGAAAGCCCACTAAAGACTGGGTAAGAGCAGGTGAATTAGGTCCAAAACCTAAACGAGTTACTGATGCCTTTCCACTATCCGACCAAACCAATGAGGGCAAATGGATAAAGTACGAGTTGATGAGCGACGAATTCGAGGACACAAAACTTGATCCCAGTAAATGGTATCCGACGAATCCAAGATGGCTGGGCAGGCAACCGGCATTCTTCTATTCCGGCAATGTCAGTGTAAGTAACGGAAAGCTACATCTGGCTATGAAGAAAAAGGAAGTCCCCGAAATGCCGAAGGACAAAGGATATCACACTTACACTTCTGCGGCAGTCCAGAATAAAACCAAGGTCAAATACGGATATTTTGAAGTCAAATGCAGGCCTATGAAATCTCACGGCTCCAGCTCATTCTGGTTCTATGACAATACTCCGGAATTGTGGACAGAAATTGATGTATTTGAGATTGGCGGCGGTGCCCCTGGATTTGAGAAGAAATACAACATGAACGTGCATGTGTTCAGAACTCCCACTGAGAAGAAACATTGGTCCCAGCATGGAGAATGGATTGCACCTTCGAATCTGGCCGATGATTACCATGTATATGGGCTCCAATGGGACGAGGACAGTATCAAGTGGTATTTTGATGGGGTTCTTGTCAGGCGGGTAGAGAATACCCACTGGCATCAGGCTTTAACCTTGAATTTCGACAGTGAGACAATGCCCAGGTGGTTTGGCCTTCCGGAGGACGGCGACCTGCCATCCACGTACAGCATCGAATATGTAAGGACCTGGAAGAAGAAGGAATTCGCCGCCTCGGCCGTTGCTCTACCGGAGGACATTAGCTCCTTTGTGCAGGTAAGCCGGCAGGATAGACGTTACTTTCAGCTTTCAAACGGCAGGCCATACGTTCCGATTGGTTTGAACATGATTGCGCCCAGAGGCAGCAGTGAAAAAGAGGCTTTGGCTACCATGGAACAATGGATGAGGAGCCTTTCCGAAAATAGAGGCAACTACATACGAATCTGGCTGAGTCACAACTTCTTTGACGTGGAGCATGAGCGCAGCGGCAAATACGATAACGACAAGGCCAAACGCATTGATGCCGTTCTTGAAATGGCCCGACGACACAATATCCGTGTCAAGATGACGCTCGAGCACTTCCGTCACTTCTTCAGAAAAACTCAGCGCTGGGCGGCTAAGCCGATACATCATGTTTCGAACGGAGGACCTGCAAAGGACATAGACGATTTCTTTCAGGGTCGAAGGAGCCGTGAGCAGTTCAAGAAGAAAATCCAGTGGTACTCGGAACGATATGGCAGCGACCCCATAATCTTTGCCTGGGAACTCTGGAATGAGATGGACACGGTGAGAGGCAAAGGATACATGGAATGGACTGAGGAGATGCTGGTTGAGCTGAAGAGGCGTTTTCCGAAAAACATGGTCACCCAGAGTCTGGGCAGTTTTGACAATGACAGTAAGCGAGAGAGATACCGCAGGGTATGCCTGATGACGAACAACGACTTTGCCAACGTGCACCGTTACCTGGACCTTGGTGCCTCTCTGGACGTGTGCAAGGGTCCGGTGGATGTACTCACAGCGGATGCGATACAGGAATTGCAGCACTTCACATCGACGAAGCCGATTCTCCTTGCAGAAAGCGGTGCTGTCGAACCGAGTCATACCGGTCCATTCAAGCTGTATCAGAAAGACAAGGCAGGTATCATACTCCACGACGTTATCTTCGCACCATTCTTTGCAGGAGCAGCCGGCACGGGCCAAAACTGGCACTGGGACCAATATGTAGCAGCCAACAATCTGTGGTTCCAGTTTGACCGGTTTGCCGAGGCAATCAAGGGGGTTGACCCGCCAGCCGAGGCATTCGAGCCGATGAAGCTCGACCATCCGCGCCTGCGCATCTATGCGCTCAAGGGCAGACACACTCTACTTGCCTGGTGCAGGGATAAGCAAAACACCTGGCAAACCGAATTGGCCGAAGGCAAACCACCCACCGTGATTAGAAATGCTATTGTCTCATTGCCGGACGTTGGCAAGGAGTTGAATCGAGCTATTGTAAGTTTCTACGATCCCTGGTCTAATCGATGGATAAAAGGTGGAGTCGAAGGAAACAGGATTGTCCTGCCCAACTTCACTCGCTCTCTGGTTATCAAGATAATATACTAATTCATAGTGCTCCTGTGGATGGCAACAGTTAAAGGACATCGGTTGTTTTGAAAATACACAGTCTTTGAGTGACGGTGGAGAATTGGAGATTAGCTTAAAATGAATCACATAAATGCAATCAGTAGGAATTCACTGGGGCATTCCGTGATATGTACCGATGACAAAGTGCGGAGCCGAACAACACATGTATTTATGTGCTTCTTGCTCATGTTACTCTGCGGCAGTGACAGCCCGGGCGCGACCTATGAAATCTATCCGATAACCGTGGATTCCCGAGAGGAGTTTGAGAACGTCGCTAACTCTCTCAAGCCCGGCGATGAGTTGATCCTGCACGCAGGAGTTTATTCCCAAACCGGCCGTAGGGCTGTTACTGTCAAAGGTACTGCTCACGAACCGATTATCATTCGCGCTGCAGAAAGTGAAAAACCGCTCCTTACACGTCCTTCTGATCAAATAGACAGATACAATAATATCGAGTTTGTAGATTGTGCATACCTGACTATTCGAGGGATACGTTTTAGAGGCGGCAGCTCCGGAGTGCGGTTTATCCGAGGAGACCATATCACATTTGAAGAGTGTGAAATCTTTGAGACCGGCAATAACGCGCTGACAATGAACAGCGGAAACTGTGATGCCTTTATTATACGAAGAAATCACATTCATCATACCGGATTAAGCAAGCGTGGCTCTACCGAGGGAGAAGGGATGTATATCGGTGTGCACAGCGGCTCGCGCATAACAACTAACACACTGGTCGAAGGCAATTACATTCATCACCTGCGCGGCACAAGCAACGGTGGGAACGATGGTATTGAAATCAAATTCGGCTCATACGGGAACATCGTCCGTGATAATGTCATTCACGATACTAATATCGGCAGGAAATATCCGGGCATTTTCGTATATGGGGGCGGCAAAGAGACCAACATTGTTGAGGGCAACGTCATTTGGAACGCCGGCGAGGGCATTCAGGTTGTTTCTGACGCGATTATTAGAAATAACATCGTTTTCGATTGTTTAATGACCGGCATCACGGCAGCTCCACATGCCGCGGTACCTCGTGTACGGAATGTTAAGATTGTTAATAATACTATTGTGAATCATCCTAAGGGTGTCCTGATTCGGTGGAGCAAGGCAAGTAAAATGGTTTTCGCTAATAATGCAATCTATTGTCCCAAGTCCGCTGCTATTGATGCACAGGGAATCGGCAACGCCACTTTCAGCGCCAACTATGTGCAAGGCCGCTTAGTGGGTATAAAGATTGACAGCTCTCGATTTTGTGATGGCGGGACTATTGGTGAGGTTTTTGTCGAACCTGACAAAAAGAACTATTGGCCCGGATCTGATTCGGTGCTGATTGGTCATGCCAATCCAGATTTTATCCCAAAACTTGATTTTAATCGTACTGCCAGGCAGTTTCCTTTTGATGTTGGGGCTTATGAATCTCAAAGATATGCGAAAAAT
>CAZLIO010000422.1:0-4135 GCA_964559025.1 uncultured Pirellulales bacterium
TAAATAATATATGCCTAACCTGCAATTTTACAGAACTCATCTAACATTCATTGAAGATATTGTACAATACAATCTACTCTGAACAAGATTTTTTATACTTCAAATTCTTCCGGCTTGAACTCCAACTTCCTGCCGGCTGCCACTGCCTCATTGACCTTTAATACCGTAACCGCCGTTTCGTATCCGATTTCAGCGGGGCAATTGAGCTTGGCCTTGCCGCGAACTGCGTCGAAGAAGTTCTCAAGGTGCGGCTGGTGGTACAGCTTATTATCCATTGTTACCGGTATGTCATAACTGGGCGGCTTCGGCGTCTCCCGCACGTCCAGCACACCCTCGCCGGCGGGCTTTTCTTCTTTTTCCTCCTCGGGCGGTACCTTGATGTAGCCCATCTTGACCCATTTTTCCCAGTTCGCCGCCGGGAGCCAGGCTTCGCGGTATATAGTGCTGCGTCCGACGGCTTCCGAAATTAGCAGCGTCCCTTCATCGCCCATAAACGTCTCAAAATACCCCTGGCTGCTGTTGGTCGTTATTGTCTGATAAAACGCTCTGACGGTTTGGCCACCTACATCGTACTCATAAATGGCCATAACATTGTCATACCAGTCGTGTCCTTTCCAGTAGTCGATACCACCGCTGGCCATCACGGATTTGGGATTTGTGCCGAGGAACCAGCTAAAGATGTCAATCTGGTGCGAGCCGAGGTCAACTATCGGGCCGCCTCCGAGTCCCTTATACCAGCGCCAGTTTCTAAACTGCTGCATCGAGTCAAAACCATACTTTTTCAGCGTGTCTTGCTCAATGACGGCGTTTTTCGGGAAACCTAAGTCCTCGCACGCCGCCTTGCTGCGGTTCCATTGCCCGTTGATACAGGTTATTTTATTCAATAGCTTTGCCCCGTTGATGAGCTTCTCATAACAGTGAATGTATCGGGGATTACTGCGGCGCTGATGGCCTATCTGCAGCAGCTTGCCACTTTTCTTTGCGGCATCGAGCATTTTCCTGGCGCCTTCGAGGGTATTGGACATCTCTTTTTCGCAATAGACATTCAGCCCGGCCTCCAGGCAGGCAACAGTGTGCTCGGAGTGCCAGAAGTCAGGTGTGGCAATTATCACCGCGTCAAGGTCTTTTTCCTTATCGAGCATTTCCTTGTAGTCCACATAGGTATTATTCACGTGCTTGTAGGCCTTGAGTATGCGAGAGACACGTTTTTGATTCCAGGCTGTCCAGATATCGCAAACCGCCTTAAAGCGAATGCCGGGTATCTGCAGACAGGCAGTCATTAAGACCTGTCCCTGGGCCCCGCAGCCGAGCAGGCCTACGTTAATATCATCCGTTTTTTTGCCGCCTGCCTGTCCTAAAACCATCGGCGAAAAGGCCAATCCTGCTCCTGCCGCCGCGGTAGAACGCAGGAAATTACGTCTGTTCATTTCTTCGCTTGTTTTTTGATTACTCATCGTATTTCTATCAACTCCATAAATTTAACAAATTAAACTCATCACCAAATTCTTATTGTCGCGTAATATAGTGTAGCCAAATATCACTGTCAAGCACACAATTGGCGTTTTTTTTTCCTGCCGGCACTACCCAAAACTGCGCCGGGATTTCCGTCTGTTTATCGCTTCAAATATTTTCTGGACACACGACGAGAAAAATCAGCCTCGCCGGTTTCCATTTTCAGCAGCGGTATACGGTTAATCTACCAGCGGTTTCACTATTATATTGCGATACGCCACCGGGCCATGATTGCCCTGGAACATAAGCGGACCGAAAGGTGCTTCCCTGCCGACAAGAGGGCCGCCGGTCGAGGCGGGCATTTCGAGATTTTCATGCAGCACCTGGCCGTTGAGCTCTATCCTGACGAACCTGGCATTACTGGTTTTTCTGCCGTTGGCGTCGAACCTGGGGGCCTGGAAATCGATTACGTACTTCTGCCATTCGCCGGGTCTCTTGCACGCATTTACACGAGGCGCACCGGCGCCGTAAATCGCCCCCATGTCACCGGGGCCCATTTTTTTCCTTCCCCAGCTATCCAGCACCTGAATCTCGTATTCGCCCATAACGTAGATACCGGAATTGGAACCTTTCGGCACCATTACCTGAAGCTCGATACGGCAGTCGCCGAATTTTTCTTTGGAGTAGATATCGATGCTGTCGCCGTGTTTAGCGGTCAGGTTTATCATTTCACCATCGCCGCCTTTATTGACTAACAGCTTCGGGTTCTCAGACGACATTTTAGCGGTGCCGGCGGCCCATTTGCTCTTTTGCTCGCTGCCTTTGACCGCCCAGCTCTTAAGGTCTTTGCCGTTGAACAGCACGACGGCGTCGCCATATTTCGGCTTTAGATTTCTGATGCGGATGTCCTTGAACTCCACGAGCATTGGCGGCCCGGCGTGAATTTGAAGTGCCAGGATGCCTTCCCTTGCAGCACCCTTGAGGTCCTTGGGATTGCCGGGGTCGGTCACCCGGTCGTTATCGACCAGCTCCATCGTCTGGTAGCCGTTCAGGTAATGTATCAGGTGGTTGCCCTGGGCGATGATTCTATACTCGTTCCAGTCCTTTTCCTTATAGTAGCCGGCCTTGATTAGCTCGTCTTTATCACTGACTCTGCCGATGACATTTTTGTTGCCCTTCTCATCGATGACCATTATGTCACCGACGTTGACAAGCGATCCTCGGCCTCTCTCATGGTAGAGGAACCCTACCTTACCTGGTGCGTTCTCGACCTCAGCCTGATAGCCGCTGACGACCCAGTTGCCCACGTCCTTACTGCGATACTGCACACCGGAGTTGCCGTTCCGTATGCGGAACTTCAGCCGCAGCTCGAAATCCCGCAGCGTACCGCCGCGCCAGATAAGGAACGTATTGCCGCGGGTTGGTTTGCTAATAGTGGTCTGGCCTCGAATGACGCCATCCTCGACCGTCCACAGGCGCATATCACCGTCCCAGTTGCTCAGGTCTTTGCCGTTGAACGGCCGGACCCACTCCTGGGATGAATTTGAATCGCCTGCCAGTGCAGTCTGCTTATAGCCTATTATAAACGTCCCAAACAAATTCAAAGCCATTATCGTGATAAGCAGAGTCGTCCCGCTGGAGACGATGGTTTTATTGTTCTTGTTTTTCATTTGTACGTACCTCATTACAATTAGCCTCAGTCGAATGATTTGATTTTAAGATTTTTGAACCAGATGGGATTGCCGTGGTATTGGAAGCCGAGGTGTCCTTCGCGGGGCATATCCTTGTAGGCGGTTCGGAACTTATTCTTGGTTCCCGGGGGATCGGGATTTTTACCGGCTTCGGTCCAGCGATCCAGGTCCATATCGATGATGTCTTGGCCGTTGAGATTTACATAAATCTTATTGTCCAGACAGGTGATGACGTAGTGGTTCCACTCACCGGGTTTTTTGACGGCCGTCTTTGAAGGTGACAGGCAGTCGTAAATAGCGCCGCACTGCCCGTGCTTTGTTCCGTCGGTGGTGGCGTGAATCTGGACTTCGATAGCGGTGTTTATCCAGTTCTTTATACTGCCCGTGCGGATAAAGACGCCGCTGTTGCCCCTTTCGGGTACTTTGAAGTCGAGCTCAAGTGTGAAATTGCCGTAGCGTTCTTTTGTCCAGATATCGCCATGACCATCAGGTGTGGGTGAAAGGACGCCGTCCGCGTCAAAGGACCAGGAGCTGGGCTGCATCACGGCGTTCGAAAGGTCCCTTTTGAAGACGTCTTCATACTTGACGTTGCTTAGCTCGGCTGCTGTCTTTCTAAAGAATGCCACACAGCCTGCGATTTCGGGCATCGAGTTTAGCCAGTTGTGCTCATACTCAATCGAGAATACGCCCTTGAAATTCTGGCGGTCAAGCTCGTTTAATATCGCCTTGACCTGGCCGATGCCTGTGCCCCATATCACATCGTGTGCATCGCGATTGCCGAACTCATTGAGGTCCTTGAAGTGCAGGCTCCTGATTCTGCCGGCCCTGCCGAGCTTCTTTACCGCCCCAAGAGGGTCAACTCCCGACCGGCACCAGTGTCCGGTGTCGGCACAAGCCCCAATCCAATCGCTCCTCCCCTTGCAGACCCGCATGACCGTATCGGGGCTCCAGTAGTACGAAGGTTTGGGATGGTTATGAATCGCCACGCCGAT
>CAZLIO010000423.1:0-4125 GCA_964559025.1 uncultured Pirellulales bacterium
GGTCAACGGACTACGCGCACCGCCTCTGAGAAGCGATTGGGTTATATGGTCGCATGACGACGAGCGTATAACAGTCGTGAGCCAATCATCCCCACGAGAGCAGAGTAAGCGCGCTGAAAAAGTCGGAAAATACGCGAGAAAGGATACGCACTATGGAGCAGAAGACCTCTTCTATGCAGAAATGGACGTGCGTGTGTTTCTTTTGCACAAAGAGGATCGTGTTATTGGGTTACTTCTGATAAATAAACGGGACCATGTGTGGCGAACAAGCTGGGACGAGTTAGATGCTTGTAAGCAACCGAAGGAGATGCTTGACCATCCCCCAATTTGGAGCGTGTGCTTTGTCTGGGTTCTTAAGAACCACAGACAGCTTGGTTTCGCTAATACTATACTTAACAAAGCGGTAGTCTATCTTGGATGTAGCTTGTACAACATCGGATGGTACACACCGTTTACAGATTCGGGAAAAGCATTTGTCCGTAGTTGCTGTCCCAAAGAGTTCTATATTGCCAAATAGGGTGAAGAGACAATACGTCTATACCAAGCAAATTGAAGCCATTCGTTTTCTTTTGTTTTTGAAACTGGCTCCGCAGACACAGAATATTGTGAGGCCGTATGAGGACTTAGTACTATGAATAAGAAACAAATTGTTTGTTTGTGGCTGGGAATCATAGTTTTTGTGCTTGTCGGTTTATATGCGTCAAGTGACACGATATATTTGTGGAGCCATGGAGCCTTAATGTTACCTCCCTTCACTGTTCTTTGGGTATGTATCATCATAGTAACTATTGGTCTAATCTATACATTCAGAGATAAACAAGACAAAAAGGACAAAGATGACTGACCCACAACGCTTTTGCTGCTCGGCTTGGGCGGTTTGATTTTTGGAAGACGAAGAAAATAAGAACAGATATTATTCAAGAGGTGGATACTATGAAAAAGCCGAACTTCTGTAGATACTTGGTTTTGGCCATTTTGGGTGGGTGTGTGATGCCTGCCTCCAATGTCACCATATCTCCTCATGCTGAGTTGTCGACAATAAAAACGGTTGCTGTGTGGAAATTTAGAGATGGTGGTAGTGTTGCAAATTCAGGGGATATAGCTACAACCGCAGTTGAAGGCGCTTTTATGGAGAAAGGGTTCAGGTCTGTTTCTTATAGTAAAATACGAGACGTTCTTTCAATTGAGATTGGTTATAGGGAGGGCATGTCCCTTGATGCTGGTATGCTAACTCCAAAAGTTTTATCCCGTATTGGTGAAGAGGCTGGTGTAGATGCAATCATCCTCGGCTCTGTAAGTGATGCTTGGTGTAATATGTCTTACTTGCCCCCTTGTTGGATTGAGTGTTCGTTTAGGATGATTGATATACGTTTGGGAGAAACTATAGTTACAGCGAATGTTAGTGATGAGGGATATTCCTTACAAAGTGCTGCCGCTAAGATGGCAAACAACGCAGTTAATAAACTACGATAGCCAAAATACGATAGATAACCCGTTCTTTGTGGCTTCACTTCGCTCGCAGAAATAATTCCTAACTGACCACACTCCTCCTTGGCTTGGGTGCTGTTGGTTGGTCAGGGATGGTAGATTTCTCGTCTATGGCCGATTTTGAATATATCGGAAAGTTCCTAAAGTGAGCTAAAGTGAAAAGTGACTAAAGTATGGGTATCAGTAAATCAGGAAATCAGGATGCAGCACCGTAAGGCGTCCTTTGGAGTTATCAGTAGAGCAGGGTATCAGAAAAAATGAACCTGATGCCCTGATAACCTGGTGCCCACCCCTTAGGGGCCTGATGCTCTGATAGCCTGAATCTTTAGCTGACTTTGAGTACTTTTTAAGCATTATTTTATTGTTTTTTTTCTATTTGTTGATAAATTATCATTGCCGGAGCAGTGGAGCACTGGTCCAAGTGCCAGGTTTGAGGTTGAAACAACCTGGGGCGTTAGGACAAGGCCTTCAAAAGGCTCGCAATCCGGGATACCGGAGCGCCTACCTCTTTGTGCCATATCCGCTCCGGCATTTTTTCCTTGATTCGCAGCATAAAAAAGTGTACAATTATGTTGTGTTTTTAGCGGCCTTCGGAGTGCTAAAAGGAGAAGGGTGTGCAATTCCTTTTAGTCGGCTTTTTATAGGTCCTGCAACGGCATCAACCTGACATTAGGCGCGCTATAAATATTCGCAGGAGATATAAAACTTCGGTTTTTATCGGTTGTTATGGATAAAGATTATCACATTAGCGATAATCCATATTCGTTTTTTGGGTTAACTTGGTGAGGACTTAGACCGATATATTAACGGAAATTGTGTGGCATTAAAGCGAGGATTGAAAATCAATTTACATGGTTTTTTTCTCGTTGTTCTGCCCGGAGGTGCGAAAGGGGATATAAAATGAAAAGATTTCTGAATATCTCGGTTTTTTTACTGGCGTTTGGCTTGTTGGTTTCTTCCGGCTGCGAGAGCGGAAAGGGTCTTTTTGGGGCCAAGCAGGAAGAACCTAAGCAGGCTGAGAAGTTTTTTTGGGCCAGTGACCAGGAACCTATAGGTATAGCTCCAATACAAACGGTGCCTCCTTCCGTGAAGGGAGTAAAGGAGCCTGTTGTTGTCGAGTCTGAACTGGTAGCTATCGATGGGGTCGGCTCAACAGTAGTCTCAAGGACCTATCCCTGGACAGAATGTGGGGTTATTCAGTTAGAGAAGACTGTGCCGAAGGAAGTTGAGCTAAACAGAACGTTCGATTACTTAATCAAGGTAACAAATCTAACGGACGTGAAGCTGACCGATATTCTGGTAACCGAAGAGCTTTCAGACAATTTCGATTTCACAAGCGCAAGTCCGGCAGCGAAAGAAGATGTGGGCAAACTTGCGTGGGAAATACAGTCGCTTGGGCCCAAAGCCAGCAAGCTAATAACAGTTTCCGGCATGGCTACACAGACCGATCCCCTTGAACAAAGCACAAACGTTATTACTCCCATCATTCCGGCCCTTGCCGCCATAAGGGTTGTCCAGCCCAGGCTGGAGCTGACGAAGACCGTGCCGGCTGAGGCCTTGCTGTGTGAGCCGATACCGGTGGTATTCGTGGTGGCCAATTCAGGAACAGGGTCCGCACGAAACGTCAAAATCGTAGAAACACTTCCTGCCGGGTTACTGACGGTCGACGGCAATAGCAAATTAGTATTTGATGTAGGCACACTGACGGAGGGTCAGTCGCAGCAATTCTCGGCTGAACTGCGGGCCACCAAGACAGGCAGCTATATCGGCAAGGCGGTGGCCAGCTCGACTACCGGCCTGAGTGCGGAATCGGCGGAAACCACAACGGTTGTAGACATGCCTGTGCTGACAATCACCAATGACGGTCCTGAACAGCAATACCTTGGTCGGCCATTAACCTATGAAATAATAGTTGCCAACAACTCAAGTACACCGGCGAAAAATACCGTTATAGAAGATAATATCCCGGAAGGAGTAACCTCAACAGAAGCAAGTACGGGTGCAAAACTTGCCGGTTCAAAATTAATCTGGGAGCTCGGTACTCTTGCACCTAACACTTTCAAAAAGGTACGTGTATCCTACCTGCCGGCTGAAGCGGGCACGCTGACCAATAGGGCAATTGCAACTGCATATTGCTCAGAGGCTGTAACTGCTTCGGTGAAGACCCTGATAACCGGTATTTCTGCGGTATCGCTGGAAGTCGTTGACATCGATGACCCTGTAAAAGTCGGCGCCCGCACGACCTACGTAATCAGTGTAACAAATCAGGGCTCTGCTGCCGCCACAAACGTTAGTATTGCTTGTATTTTGGAAGATAATGTTCAATACGTTTCGTCGGCCGGCGCAACCGCCGGTTCCGTAGAGGGGCGGATGGTGAAGTTCTTCCCGTTAAGCACTCTTGCACCGAAGGCCAAAGCGGCCTGGCGGGTGGTCGTCAGGGCCGTAAGGCCGGGAGATGTACGCTTCAAAGTCGTTTTGAATGTTGACCAGCTTACACGGCCTGTTGAAGAAACAGAGGCTACGCATCTGTACGAGTAGTTATGGTGATATGATATAGAAAGTTATCGCATAAACTCGATATTCGAATATAGAAATCCGAAACAATATCATATTTCAAATGTCCAAATGACCAAAATG
>CAZLIO010000424.1:0-4121 GCA_964559025.1 uncultured Pirellulales bacterium
ATCCCAGGTAAGAGTCTTGTGGGACGGTAGTTTACATATTGGTCAAAGCTGGTCCGAATCTTGAACGTGAACAGCCTGGCCCCAAGCGTGTCATCCACGTCCGGCAGTCCGACCGCCCCAAAGTAAATTGCATCAAATTCCTGCAGGACTCCAATGGCATCTTCCGGCATGAATGTCCCGGTCTGTTTGTAGTAACCGGCCCCGTAAGAAAATTCTTCGTACTTAAGTCGAAAGCCAAATCTCTCAGCCGCGGCATCGAGAACCTTGGTACCGGCCGGCAATATCTCCGGGCCAATACCATCACCGGGAATTACAGCGATTCTGTATTTGCTCATGCTGCTCATATTCTGCCGGATTATAGGTTTTTGTCGATGATATACAAGACAAAAACAGACTTGACTGGCGAATCTAAGAATGGCGTGGCCTACCCAGCACCAAAACGGCGGCTTTTTTGGTGCTGGGTCACCTGCCACATATCGAATTCAAAGCCGTCTTGCCTCGCGGAGGTGTCTACTTTGGAGCCAGGCTCATCAGCAAGGGCTTATATAGTGCCGGTCCCTCTTATCAACAGAGCCCAGTCATTCTCATCAGGAGCAGAGACATTGAGCTTGTTGGGCCCTTTTATATTACCTGCATTGAGCAACGCTTCTAAGCCGTCACCGTTACGCGGGTTGAACCAGCCATAGGTGAAATTACCGGCGGCCACGTTGAGCTGGACCTTTCCGCCATGCTTGAGGTAGACCAGATACGTCCGGCCGGTCTTGTAGAAGCAGTAGTCATCGGTGTTCGCGGTCAGGTCATCGTCGCACTTCATGTCCCAGAACGGGATTTCATATTTTTTGAAGAACTCCAGGGCCAGCGCGCACTGGTTCCACATCTTTTCGCGAGTGCGGTAGTCCTGGCAGGTCAGGTCGCTGTGGGGATGCTTGTAGCCGAAGTACCATTCGATGCCTGCGCCGCCGGCCATGATGTTTCCCCACAGGCCGTTTTTACGGGCGTTGTCACGGGTGGGATCTTCGGCGTCGGTGATCAGTGCGTGGGTTGCGTCGCCTGGCTCGTCGCAGGCGACGACCCAGGGTTTGCCGGCGGCTGCGGACCGGTCGATGTAGTTCTTGGTCTGTTTGTGGACCCGGCTAAAATCGGGCTTGTTGGTCTGCAGAGAGAAGCCGGTCAGCTTCGATGCGCTGCCGAGCAGATCGTAATGGTCGGCGCCGTTGTGAATCACGATGTGGTGTTGATAAGGGTCGTGTGTCCAGAAGTAGTTCGCCCAGGCCGACTTCTGCTCCGTGGAGGCGTCGTTGATCTCTTCGCCGAGGTTCCAATTCAAAGCCAGATGGTGGCTGAAGCGCGCAATCAGCTCGCGGTAGTAGAGCTTTCGTTCTACGCCCAGCTCGCCCTTGTCCAGCAGCAGCTCATTCTCAGTCTCCAGCGTCTTGAAGTGCAGGTACATGCCGAGCTTGTCTGCATGTTCGAAGATTATTTCCCACTGGTCGAGCCGGGAAACATCCATTCGCAGCCGCTCGTTGTAGGTGGTATAGGGGAATACGTTTTGGTCGTCGCCGCCGATGTTTAGAGTGAGGAAAGAAAAGACGTTCATATCTTTTGATGCTAAGTAGTTGACCGCCCCGATGATGCCTTTTCCTTTTCCGCGCTGCCAGGTCGGATCGCCTTGCTTGAAGTCTCTAATATGCGGGGCCCAATCCTTGATGAAGTTGTCTTTACGGCCGTCGGTCTTAAAATCGCCGTCGAAGTCTCTGTAAGCCAGGAAGTTCTCGGGAGCGTCCGCACCGCACTTGAGGAAATATTCTCCGGTTTCAGCAAAACGCAAATGATGCTTGCCGACATATTGCAGCATGCCCTTTCCTCGAAAGTCCCTGCCGGTTTTGTCGGTGCCTCCGATGTCAAAAGAACCGGTCTGACCATCCATAAAGCCCGCACTTTCGCCGGCAGCTTTTTCATCACTAACTGCGACGTTCCGCCCCTTCCTGAATGAAACACTGTACTTCCAGGTGCCGACCTGTCCGGGCGCGAAATGAACGCGCCATTTGCTGCCGCTGTCGGCGCTAGTGTTGGCGGCGTTGCCGTCGGCTGCAAAATAACCCGGGACAAGATAGTAGTTTCCACTGTTTTGGTTAGTAAAGGTGACATTGAGACGATAGTACAGGAACGGATTGGGTTTGGCCGTTTCACTCGTTTCAGGTCCATTGAATGTCAGCGTGACCTTGTGCCATTTCTTGAGCTCTCCACTGATTTGACCGGCTGATGAAACCTGGCTCCAGACGGCTGTGAACAACATCAAGCAGACAGCACACCATAGCATTTTCAAATGTTTGAACATACGACACTCCTTATCTGGGAACGTGGACGATCTTCTACCCGAATACACCACCCGGCAGGATGGCCTGAACTGCAAATTTGTCATTACGGCCGGCCTCGAATATAAAGAAGTCGTAGCCGTCATCATTCGTGTTTTGCCCGTGACCTGCCTGGAAAAGTGTACGACAGTACGGCATCTCAATTATGGAATTCTATGTTCCGCCGACAAACCAAAATCGTACGGAGTGACATCTTGAGCTATCTTGTCGTCAGAGTGACCATCGATAAACAAACAGTTCGCGCGTTTATTATGACGATCGCGTGCCATTCGCCGTGAACCGTCCGAGGCTGATGGTAGATGATTCGGATTCCAGACGTCCAGTGACTGCATTTTAACTTTCATGACATCTGCAGAATCACCTTTAAGTATGATTTTAATATGATCCACATCTGGAATATATTCGTAGTCCGCCATATAAATCGTAGTCGCATGGCGTGGAAAATCATCCAGCTTGGAAAATCCGAAAAATTCCGTGAAAGTGCCCTTTAAGTCGAAGGCGTTAGTGCAATAATCGACCGTTTGTTCTTTATATGGGTAGCTCGGACAATCAAATATCTTGAGTTCATAATAATTTTCGAAATTTTTGGATATTCCGCCTACATATGGCATAAACAGGACCGGCCATCTCATATCTATACCGGTATAAACAGCAACACCCGGCCGCAGCTCAGCCCGTGGCAATTTATAGTCGTAATCATTTGCATATAAATGCATTGCCACACCTATCTGCTTGAGATTGGCCAGGCACCGAGTCGCTTGCGCCTGTTCTTTGGCCCTGCTCAAAGCGGGCATGAGAATCGCAAGCAATAACGCGATAATTGCTATAACCACCAATAACTCTATGAGCGTAAACCCTTCAGCGTGTCTCTTACGTGACATAGTACGCTTCCCTATTCCATCAACCTTCAGACGCATCTGTTTGACCCTGAAAACTTGCCATAACAGCAAGGTAATATATTATATACTTCAAAAGCACCTGAAGCAATCCCAAAATATGCTGACTTTAGAATAAGCATTTAGCGTTGTTGGAGAGATAGCTGTCAGATAGTGTTTTCTGCAGAATAGTTATGAAACGACCGTTGTCAATGTATTAGATTTGTAATTATACTCTCAATCCTCTTTGTGTTCATTAGCCCCGGCCTTCGGCGGCAGTTTAATCTTCCGGCAGGTAATTCGTCTTTCCCCGAGTAAATAACCTCCGGCAAATAGCTGAAAACGATACTCTCCAGGGTGCGGGAAGACAATGCCGTGCAAATCCATCGCTAAAGTAACGATTTGCTTAACATCCTTAAACTGTATTGTTCCTTCTTTCTCAAATATAAATTTCTCCTCTTCCTGAGCATCAACGAGTCTTATTTTCGCTTTCGTTGTGCCATGCCCATTCGTTAGCTCACAGAAGAAGACAATTTGCGGATGTCTTGCCGGATATCTTTGAGCATTGATAGTTTGAACAATATCTATAATACTCGGCATACCAGAGACTTTGTCAAAAATGACTCTGTTGCAGGTGATTGCCGATAATAGAATTGGCTGTATCTCAGTCATTTTGCGGACCTCGCTCTCAGCTTTTTTAGATTATTTACCCTGTAGTCTAACGAACAAGTCCCTTCTAATCAAACACTTTGTCGCTTTCTCCAACTAAGCTACGACTCGACTGAGCTCGTCGAAGTCTGGCCTGCTACTTTTCCATCCTAAGGCTCCTGCAAAATTGAGGTTAGGCATATATTATTTAAGAAAATCTGTT
>CAZLIO010000425.1:0-4092 GCA_964559025.1 uncultured Pirellulales bacterium
GATGATGTGGAAGGGCGAACGAAAATCTATGAGTCGATGGTCAAGGGGCAAAATACCCTCGAGGCCGGCACACCTTTATCCTTCGATGTATTGTGCAACGAAATAAGAGGATTGGGTTTGAATATTCAGCTTGAAAAGAAACGGCTTGGAGGCACGGTACTGTAAAAGTGATTAGTGAATTATCCAATGTAAAGTGTCACCTGTGCCTGCTAATACGCGTGCAGGCAACTACAGGTGCAGGCAATATTAAGGGGCCTTAAATGTTAGGAAGTATTTACGATCGGATTAATGACTATGGTTCGGTCAAGATTTCATTGGCCAGTCCAAATGATATTCGCAGCTGGTCTTTTGGCGAAGTACGAAAGCCCGAGACCATCAACTATCGTACATATCGGCCGGAGAAGGACGGTTTGTTTTGTGAGCGAATCTTTGGGCCCGAGCGCGACTGGGAGTGTGCCTGCGGGAAGTACAAAGGTACTAAGTTTAAGGGAATAATTTGCGACCGATGCGGGGTCAAAGTTACGCATAGTCGAGTCCGAAGAAAACGAATGGGACATATCAATCTGGCGGCACCGGTTGTGCATATATGGTTCTTCAAGGCTATACCCAATCGGCTCGGAAACCTTTTGGCAATGAAATCCTCTGACCTGGAGAAAATTATCTATTTCCAGGAATATGTCGTAACGGACCCGGGCCAAAGCCCATTGAAGACGGGGCAACTGCTGAGCGAGGAAGACTACAGAGAAGCGGAAAATAAGTACGGAAAAGCATTCAAGGCGGGAATGGGCGCCGAAGCCATCAAAGCCCTATTGGAGAACCTCGATCTTGGGGAAGTCAGCATTCAGCTTAAAGATGCCATAGCTAAGACAAACAGCAAACAAAAGATAAAAGACCTCACAAAACGGCTTAAGATTATTAACCAGGTCAAGAACAGTAAAAATAAAGCACATTGGATGGTCCTTGAGGTAGCACCTGTTATTCCGCCGGATTTGAGGCCATTGGTTTTGCTGGAAAGAGATAATTTTGCTACCAGTGATTTAAATGACCTTTACAGGAGAATTATCAATCGCAACAACCGATTAAAGAAGCTAATGGACCTGAATGCTCCCGAGGTGATTATCCGCAATGAGAAACGGATGCTTCAGCAGGCGGTGGATTCGCTGCTGGATAATGGCCGCTGTCGGCGGTCTGTTTTGGGCAGTAATAATCGACCTCTGAAATCACTGACTGATATGATTAAGGGCAAGCAGGGGCGATTCCGTGAGAACCTGCTTGGCAAGCGTGTTGATTACTCAGCTCGGTCGGTAATTGTGGTAGGTCCTGATTTAAAACTTTATCAATGCGGTTTGCCGAAGAAAATAGCACTGGAGCTGTATCAGCCTTTCATTATTCGCAAACTTAAACAGCGTGGTCTGTCCGATACGATTAAAAGCGCTAAGAGAATGATTGAACGACGTGACGAACAGGTCTGGGATGTCCTCGAAGAGGTCATTCATCAGCATCCTGTCCTGCTCAACCGTGCGCCGACCCTTCATCGAATGGGTGTTCAGGCCTTTGAGCCGATACTGGTCGAAGGTAACGCTATTATGCTGCATCCGTTGGCCTGCAGGGGGTTCAATGCTGACTTCGACGGCGATCAGATGGCGGTGCATTTGCCGTTAAGTGTCGAAGCCCAGGCTGAGACGCATATTTTAATGATGACGACCTCCAACATTTTTTCGCCGGCCAATGGTTTGCCGATGGTCGGACCATCACAGGATATGGTGATGGGCAATTATTATTTGACCTATACAGAACTTCGTGAATCTGGCGAGAAAAAAGAGCTTAGGCTGTTCCGAGACACTTACGAGGCTATTATGGCCCTGGAAATCGGCAAAATCGATTTGCACACAAGAATTATAGTCCGTCTTGGTGATATCAAGGTCATTGAGGATTCAGGACCGAAGGATTCAACCATCGTTGAAACAACTGCCGGAAGGTGCATATTCAACGATATGCTGCCGGCGGGAATGCCGTTTTACAATATGACGATGTCTCAAAACAAATTGAGCAGGGTGATTAGTGACTGTTTCAAATTCTCAGGCTCGGCCGAGACGGTGGACCTGCTCGATAGAATAAAGAATCTGGGCTTCAAATATGCTACTCTTGCCGGGTTGAGCTTTGGTATTATGGACCTCAAAATACCGGGGAAAAAGGCACAGATTATTAAACAGACTGAAAAGAAGATCAGCAAAATACATAAGAACTACGATGACAGAGTGTTGACAGAAGGGGAAAGGTATAATCAGGTTATCGATGCCTGGACCAATGCGAGAGTCGCTGTAACAAACGAAATGATGAAAGGACTTAAAGAGGATACCACTGAGGATGGCCTGCCATACCTGAATCCGATATATCTCATGAGCGATTCCGGTGCAAGAGGAAGCGTCGATCAAATTCAGCAGCTTGCGGGAATGAGAGCGCTAATGGCAAAGCCCAGTGGTGAGATTATCGAAACGCCAATTAAGGCAAACTTCAGAGAGGGATTGACAGTTCTTGAGTACTTTAGCTCTACCCACGGGGCGCGTAAGGGGCTGGCAGATACGGCACTGAAGACAGCTAATTCCGGATATCTTACAAGAAAGCTTATCGATGTCGCTCAAAATGTTATTGTTCTTGAAAGAGACTGCCAGACATTGCAGGGAATCACAAAAAGCATTGTCAGCAGAGGTGAGCGAGTCGATGTTCCACTTTCGCAGCTTATTATTGGAAGAACCGCAAGAGACAATATTCGCAACCCGATTACAGATGAAATGATTGTGCACGAGAATGAGGTCATAACAACTGAAGCGGCAGCAAAGATTGAAGCTTTGGGTCTTGATGCTGTCAGAATCAGAAGCTCTCTGACCTGTGACAGTCCGTTTGGAGTTTGTGCAAAGTGTTACGGATGGGATATGAGTACCGGAAAATTGGTTGAAGAAGGTTCGGCGGTTGGCATTATTGCCGCACAGTCCATCGGGGAACCAGGTACTCAGCTGACGCTGCGGACGTTCCATACCGGCGGTGTCGCTGAAAGAGCTATTCTTGAGCGTGAACAGAAAGCGACACAAGAAGGGATAGTACAGTATCGCGATATTAATGCAGTCACCATCAAGTCCGACGTTGGTGGAAAGGTAACAAATGTGGTAGTGGCACTGAAACGTAACGGCGAAATAGCTATTCTTGACGCAAAAGACAGGGAACTCGACAGGTTCAAGGTGCCTTATGGTGCCATTGTTTTGGTCAAGGACAGCCAGAAAGTCAAGACTGGGGACCTGTTATTCAAATGGGACCCACATCGTACACCTATTTTAGCGGAGGTGCCCGGGCTTATACGGTTTGTTGATATTATTGAAGGCGAGACAATTGGAATTGAGGAAGAGCGAAAAGGGCAGGCTGGCAGACCCATCGTAATCGAGCATAAAGGCGATAAGCATCCACAAATCATTATCGAAGACAAGGAAGGCAAGATACTCGACGTTCACTACCTGCCTGCAGGGGCCAGAATCGAGGTTGACGAGGGTCAGCTTGTTCAGGCAGGCCAATTGCTTGCTCATCAGCCCCGGGCTACCGGCGGCACTCAGGACATCACAGGAGGATTGCCCAGAGTTACCGAAGTATTTGAAGCGCGCAAACCGAAAGACCCTGCCGCAATGGCAGAGATTAGCGGCCGGGTCGAGCTGCGAAGCGATAAACGCAAGGGAAAAATGACGATTACAATTCGCTCCGAGTCCGAACAAGGTAAGGTGATAATGGAAAAGGAGCACCACGTCCCGCGGGACAGACACCTTAATGTTCACACCGGTGATTTGGCTGAAGCAGGTGATGCCCTGACGGACGGCCCACTTGTGCCTCACGATATTCTGCGAATTAAAGGCGAAGAGGCATTGCAGAGATATTTGACAACGGAGATTCAAAATGTCTATCGTTCACAAAATGTCAATATTAACGACAAACACATTGAAATTATCTGCGCTCAAATGATGCGAAAGATCGAAATTGAATCTGTGGGTGACAGCCCATTTTTGCCGGGCGAGGTCGTTGATAAATTCGTATTCAGAAAAGAGAATGAAA
>CAZLIO010000426.1:0-4088 GCA_964559025.1 uncultured Pirellulales bacterium
GTTAAATTCCCAACGGCCCTTTTTGATACTGACAGGCCGTATTCTGACCGAGATTTCCTGTTTTTTAGGCCTTTCCTGCGCCAACAGCACACAAAATTAGACGTTAAGACTTGTTTAAATATCGTACATTTAAGCCCCTTTTTGCATCTGCGTACAGGCCACAATTTACCTACTCAAAACCGCCCCGCAGCACAGGCCCCACGTGTCCAGACCCGGCTCCTTGCCGCTCATCCATCCATATGAAAATACCAAGTTCATCCCCGCTTGGTGCAAAAACTCTTTTATCTCCGGCAGAAATAAGTATCTGACTCGATGGCATTCATAAAACTCCTCGATGTTACCGGTGGTTTTGTCATGAATTGTCATATCATAATTCACTTCCACACAATTGCTATTTTCAAGCATTTTTGGCCTTGCAACTCTCTTAATCTCCATTGCCTGTTCGATTATTTTTTTCTCTCGCACCTCGGGTTTTTCAGCCAGTACAGCCGGTCCATACCAGAAATCAAAAATAAAGATCCCTTCGGGCTCTAAGTGTTCGGCAACCACTTCAAACATAGACTGCAAATCTTCATCAGTTGTCTGATAACTAAGCACATGAAAAAGCGAGACTATTACATCAAAATTTTTCCCGATGTTTAACTTGCGAATATCGGCTACTTCAAAATTTACCTTTTGGCTGATATGGCTACTGAGCTGTGTCTTACGTTCCCCGGCCTTCGCTATCATCTTATTACTCAAGTCAACCCCAAAAACATCAAATCCCCTCTCAGCAAGACTCACTGCATGTCTGCCCGTGCCACATCCCAAATCCAGAATGGATTTTGCACCAGGAGCAAACTTCTCCAAAAGGCCGCAGATATAATCCGTCTCACCTCTGTAATCTTTATCACGGTAAAGCAAATCATAATAATGGGCGTAATTGTCAAAGACCTTCATTTAAGAATTTCCTTCAGACACTCCACCACATATTCAATCTGCAATTCGGTCAACGCCAATCCGCTGGGGACATAAAATCCCCGCCTTGCAAGCTTCTCAGCAACAGGATAGTTTTCCTTCTCGAACATACCTGTCTTTTTAAACACAGGTTGCTCGTGTATCGGCCAGAAAAAGGGCCTTGTCCCTACCTGTTTGTGAGCCATATATTTTCTCACATAGTCTGCATCATATCCAAAATCATCAGCCAGCAAAACTCCATAGACCCAATAGATATTATCTGCGTATGTGATTCGGTCCGTCGGCAACTGCAACTGTTCAATACCCGAAAGTAACTCAGTATACTTATTGCCAACTTGGCGTTTTTTTTCAATGAATCTATCAAGTTGCTCTAACTGCGCAACCCCCAACGCCGCCTGCAGATTAGTCATTCTGAAATTGTAGCCTAATTCATCATGAATAAATCTTTTGTTCTTTTTGAAGCATAAGTTTCTCAATCCTCTACACTTACAAGCAACCTGCTCATTGTCTGTAACTACCATTCCACCTTCACCTGTTGTCACCAGTTTATTCGGATAAAAACTGAAAGTACTGATATCACCGAAACTACCACAGGGTTTACTTTTGTAAGTTAAACCATGTGCTTGTGCAGCATCTTCTATAATTTTCAAATCATATTTTTTCGCGATAGCGATAACCTGGTCCATATCCACCGGCAATCCATAAATATGAACTACCATAATCGCTTTTGTCTTTGGTGTGATTTTATCTTCAATTTGTGAAACATCCATATTCCAGGTAACAGGGTCGCTATCAATCAGTACAGGGGATGCGCATGTCCGCATAATAGCTGCGGCACATGAGATAATCGTAAACGTCGGCATTATAACTTCATCACCCGCCCCAATCCCCAATGCCGACACAGCCACCTGGAGTGCCGCGGTACCACTGCTTACAGCAACACCAAACCTTCTACCTACCCGGGCAGCAAATTCCCTTTCGAATCTTTTGACAAATGGACCCTCTGAAGAAATCCAGCCACTTTCAATACACTCAAGCAGATACTTTTTTTCGTTGCCGGAAAGCAGCGGCTCATTAACCGGAACAAAAGTGCTTTCGGTTGTTTTCGTTATCATTTTTTCAATGGCTCACAAATAGGAATGAACTTGTTTTAGTTCATCAGTTTCTTCAAATCTTTCTTTATCAACTTCAAAAGAGATATAAGGCCCTTGCTTAACCTCTATTAACTCTGATTCCTCAAGAAAAACGAATCCGTGTCCTCCGCTGGCTAAAAGAATAACGTCGCCTGCCACAAGTTCTTCACTTCTTATATATTTTTTCTCGTCCGAATAAAGATCCACTCGAATCCTGCCGGACTTTACCAGTAGAGTCTCCTGTGTATACTGGATTTGGCGAACAACTAATTTATGAGTATGGGGAGGAATTTTATGCCCTGCAGGATGGCTCATGTAACCTAACTGCTGGGAGAATTCTTTGGGCGTAAAAAACTCAATACTATTCGTATGAAAATCGTGAGGAATAATAATAGCTATTAGTTTGTCCCCCGAAGTAATTTCTTTAATCATAGTTAATCTGGGATTTTCCATCTATGCCTGCTCAGCTACGCCACTGTGTCACTACTTACCGAAATACCAAACTTCCTGCCTATATGCGCAGAAAATTGTTCCTCAAACTTTTTAACAAACGGCCCCTCTGAAGGAATCCAACCGCTTTCAAAACATTCGATTAGGTACTTCTTTGACCCCATTATTTATGGTTAATTCTTTTTTCTCACTATCGATTAAAGCTTTTAACTTTACCTTAACCTGCTGAAACTTCTCATATGCGGTAAGCGCCTTAAGCTTCTCAAGAGTAATCATATAATGATTCATTAGTGCCTTTGTGCCTGCATATTTGATTATTTCGTCTGCATGTTTTTCTACAATCTGGTAATAGCCTTCCGCCTCTTTGCGCTTATCATCCGATATCGTATGCCCTTCGTGCCAATACCAAATAAAGCAAGGTTCGGAAACAAACCCAAATTCAAAATACTTAGCGAGTCTGATAAATGTATCCCACTCTTGCCACGAAATTATGGTTTCATCCCAAAGCCCTATTTTCTCCAGACATTCTTTTTTCAACAACAGGCCTTGAAACATCGGCCCCGGCTCGTTCAAAATTTTATGATAAATGTATCCTCTCAACGGAGGTATATTCTTCAACGCGTTCTGACCATTTTTGTGGATTATTGCTTCAGAATGAACCACTGGGACTGCTTCTGCCTCTATCACTTCAAAACCAAGTCGAAGCCGTTCCGGCAGCCACTCATCATCGGAGTCAAGAAAAGCAACATACTCTGCCGTTGAATTTACTATTCCAGTATTTCTTGCTGCCTGAGCACCTTTATTTCTTTCATGACGCAAAAACTTTATCCTGCTGTCATGCTTAACGAACTCTTGAATAATTTGTACAGTATTGTCCGTAGAACAGTCATCGACTACTATAATTTCATAGACTGGATAGATTTGCTTCAGTGCGCTGACTATAGCTCTTCGATAGTTTTCTCACGGCTGTACACCGGAATAATTGTGGCTACCCGCTCGATATGCCTGCTATCAGAGTGGTCTGCTCCCATGCGAGAAGGTACCGGCACATTTTTGTATCCAAGGTTATTTTGTCTAAAAGCGCACAATTCTTCAGACGCTTCTTTCTCTGTGTCAGAACGGTTGCTGACGCCATTTTTCCGACCAACAAAAACAAAATAACAATAAACTTTTTGGTCGGGATATGCTTGCTGTATTTCAGCAATATTATTGATAAAATACAACTGACCTTTCATGGTATTCAGCTTCGAGTATATCCTCTTGACAAATACCTCAGGAGAATAATGTCTGCTAAATGGTGCTTTGTATTTATCATCCCTCCATACTTTTTTGGCGCCTGGGTCAATTATCACTTCGCCCTGGTCACAATAAGGACTTGTGAGTATTAAGTAAATTGGGTCAAAATATAAAGGAACAATTGCGAATCTACCATTATTCTTCAATATTCTTTCAGCTTCCTTTATAAATAATCTGTCAGCGTCGCCCATAAAGCATTCATAAGCACAATGTAACGTTAGGACGCTTGCAAAATTATCAGGAAGTTTAGTG
>CAZLIO010000427.1:0-4071 GCA_964559025.1 uncultured Pirellulales bacterium
GGTGAGTAGTGAGTGGTGAGTAGTCAATTAACCAATTAACCACTCACCAATTAACAATTCGTTTCGTATTTTGCTCTTCGTATTTCGATATTTTAAAATTTCGTCAGCTTTCGCAAAGTTTCAAATCTGCTGTCAATATCATACCTGTCTATAGCGGTCAATCCGTTCAGCGAAAAATCGGCAATGGTAAAGGAGGCGACCACTGTACCGTAGGCGACCGCTGCCTTCAGCGTCTCAAAATCAGTTTTGCCGCTTTGTGCCAGATAGCCCATGAATCCGCCTGCGAAGCTGTCGCCGGCGCCTGTCGGGTCTTTGACCTCGGCGGCTGGATAGGCCGGCAGAATAAATTTGTCGCCGCTTGCACTGCACATTATTGAGCCGGATTCGCCTTTTTTGATAACTACGACACCCGGCCCCATATCCAGAATTTTTTCTCCCGCTTTTATCAGGTTGTGTTCTTTCGCTAACATCCTTGCTTCGTCTTCGTTGATTATCAGGCAGTCGGTTTTTTTCAGCAGCGATTTTAAGTCATCGAGGTTGTCTTCAATCCAGCAGTTCATCGTATCAGCCGCTACGAAGGCCGGTCTCTGTACTTGTTCGAGCAATTCGTGCTGAAGTCTGGGTGCTGTGTTTGCGAGAAATACGAATTTGCTGTCCCTGAACGAATCGGGCACCCTCGGCGGGGCTTCGGCAAGAACATTTAATTCCAGGCAATCCGTTGTCCTGCTGTCCATATTTTCGTGATATGTGCCGGCCCAGCGAAATGTTTTGCTCTGCTCTCTTACTTCCAGGCCCGCCAGGTCAATGTCTCTGCCGGCGAAAACCTCGGCCAAATCAAACGGACAGTCCGGGCCGATAACACCTACAAGCCGGACCGGCGTAAAGAAACTCGCTGCCATACTAAAATATACAGCCGCTCCGCCGAGACAGTTCTCGCTTACACCATAAGGCGTCTTAACTGTATCAATTGCCACCGAGCCGGTTACTAATAATGACATTCCTATTTTTTTCTCCTTCAGTTTTCCTCTGCGAATTTTTTCAGGGTAGTATCTATTCTGGTCAGGGTGTCTTCTTTGCCTAACATTTGAACTGATTCGAAAATTGGCAAGCTAATGGTTGTTCCGCAAATGGCCACACGCAACGGCTGAGCAACTTTACCTAAGCCGACCTGTTTTTCCTCTGCTAAACAGCGCAGCATATCTTCAATCGCCTGCTCTGTAAATTGCTCCATCGCAGCGAGTTTGTCGCGGACGATTGTTAGGACAGCCAGGCCGTTGTTTTTCAACAGAACCTTCTTGACCGCTTTTTTGTCATATTCAATTTCGTTATTGTCCAAAAAGAGAAATCTGCTTTTGCGCTCGATATCAGCTAAGGTCCGCGCCCCTTCGCAGAGTTTTAAAATTTTTGAAAGAAGCTCATCTTCTGCTGAATTTACCGGAGAGTTGACGGTTTTCAAGTAAGCTCTGAGATGTTGTAAGAGTTTTTCCGGTGGTGTCATCTTTATATGTTCTGTGTTGAAAGCAAGAAGTTTCTTGCGGTCGAACAGGCTATTGGCCTTGGTCAAACGTGAAAGGTCAAAACTCTCGATTAATTCGTTAACGCACATAATCTCGCGATTATCGCCGGGGTTCCAGCCCAAAAGAGCAAGAAAATTGACCATCGTTTCGGGCAGATAGCCGCTTTTGAAGAAATCAACAATATTAATTTCCGGCAGGGCGACACCAAGGTATTCGGCCATCGCATCAATAGCGGGCATATCGGGCGTAGTCTTGCCCTTAATAAAAGAATCGAGCTGTTCAGGAGTAATGTCGGCGACCTCAGCGAGTTTTGCCGGGTTGATTTCCTGCTTAGCTTTGATGGCTGTTCGCAGGGCCTTCGGGCGCTCGCGCTTGGAAAGTTTTCCACCAGTGTCGCTGACGGTAACGGACATATGGGCATACTTCGGCGGCGGAGTATCGCTGAATAAAGCCCGCCACAGCGCCTGCTGGCCCGGCGTGTTCATCAGATGTTCCTGGCCGCGAATGACGTGGGTAATCTTCATCAGATAGTCATCGACCACACAGGCAAAATTATACGTTGGGAAGCCGTCGCTTTTTTGGATTATAAAGTCGCCTATTTCACCCGCTGCGAATGTAATCTCGCCGCGGACCATATCTGCAACCACCAAAGGTACATCCTGCGGCACGGCAAAGCGGACAGTTACGTCTCGGCCCTGAGCTTTGGCCTTTTCAACATCGCTTTCGTTTGGGAACTCTTTGGGGCGGGGATAGGAAAAGGACTTTTTTTGAGCTTCAGCTTCTTTGCGAAGCGCATCAAGCTCTTCGGTGGTATCGAAACAGTAATAGGCCTTTTGTTCATCGAGCAGTTTCTTTATGTGTTTATTGTAGATGTCCATTCGTTGAGATTGCAGGTACGGCCCGTTCGGCCCGCCGACTTCCGGACCTTCGTCCCACTGGATTCCGAGCCAGCGCAGGTCGTCCATAACCTGCTGAGTGGCGGTAGGGGTGTTGCGTTTCTGGTCGGTATCTTCGATACGGAGAATAAATGTTCCGCCCGTTCGCCTGGCCCAGAGCCAGTTAAAAAGGGCTGTGCGCGCTCCGCCTACGTGCAGATAACCTGTTGGTGATGGGGCAAAACGTGTTACAACCATTACAAACCTCGTCAATTTCGGAAAATACGTAAAAAATAAGGATAAGTGATACTGCAACTGTTGTCAAGAGTCATAGGCCGGAGTTGACGGATTTGTAGGTCTCGGAGGTGGTGTTGATAAACTTTGCTCTATCTATTTGTTGAACAGTTTAGTATCTTAATAAAGCTAAGTCTTCCGTTGATTTTTTGATTAAGGTTCAAATAGATGTGGCCGCGAATCGGACCGCTCCCAACTTTTGGCATTCTGTATAGCATAAGTATTCTGAGCTATTTTCTAATTGCCTGCTTGATAGCCAGACGCCTGGGACTTCGACATCGTGTTTGGTTCGTTGTCGGTATTTGCTATATGCTGGGTATGACCGTCGGGGCAAAGGCGCTATACGACATTCAGCACGCTCAATTTGACTTCCGGGCACTATTCAGCACCGGTCACTATATGCAGGGAGGATTATGGGGCGGGCTGCTGGCATATTTTGTTCTGGCTGTGCCGTTGGTTTTGGTGTTAGCCAAACACAGATGGGCAGCACTCGACCTGGTTGCATTGTCGATTCCCATCCCCTGGGTCTTTGTTAAGCTGGGATGTCTGTTCAACGGCTGCTGCTATGGCAGTAGATGTTCTATGCCCTGGGCGATTACATTCCCTGAAGGTGCCGCAGGTGCACCGGCGGGAATACCGCGGCACCCGACGCAAATTTACGAAATCCTGGTTGTTCTGTGCATTCTCGTAATTTTCAAAGTACTAAAATACGAACGATGGCAGGGAACAATGCTATTGTGGTTCTTGGCTCTCTATGGTCTCGGACGGATAGCCACCGAATTCTTCAGGGGCGACTTTGACCATCATCTGTACGTTGGCCCTCTTACCTTGTCACAGCTTATCTGCCTGCTTGCGGCTGGCTTTTCAATAATCCTGCTTTTCCTCTGGCGCCGTTTTGTTCGAAACGACATACTGGACTAAGTAGTGACTATATGCTAAATTGTCGTTGCTGATAATGTTGATGTATTGAATTCGAAAAGCAGGAACGATAACCCGTGAAAACACCGAGCAAAGAAGAAAATACCAAGCTCGATTTTATTCGGCAGATTGTCGCCGAAGACCTCAAGACCAATAAATGGGATGGGCGGGTAGTAACACGATTTCCGCCTGAGCCGAATGGGTATCTGCATATCGGACACGCTAAGAGTATCTGTCTGAATTTTGGTATTGCAGCGGAGAATAAAGGCGGCGTTTGCCATTTGCGGTTCGACGATACCAATCCAATCAAGGAAGAGCAGGAATATATTGATTCAATCATTGAAGACGTTCGCTGGTTAGGCTGGGACTGGGCAGAGCATCTGTATTACGGCTCGGACTACTTCGAGCAAATGTACGAATATGCCGTGCAGCTTATAAAAAAAGGCAAGGCATACGTCTGCGACCTG
>CAZLIO010000428.1:0-4067 GCA_964559025.1 uncultured Pirellulales bacterium
GCACAAGCATCTTGACTGGCCCGCCCCGGCGGATTAGTCTTTCGACTTGTTCTACAATGCTCCGATACCCTAAAATGCAAGGAGTACTCTTTATGACAACTACCATACGAACAATATTCGCGTCCTTTGTCATCTGTGTTCTGCTGGCGGCGCCGGTCTCGGCAAGGGCATACCGATAGATGTACGATTCAAACCAGGCGCAGGCGGCCAATTGAATGCTTTCGTACCGAGTCTGGATTTGGTGCTGGCAAGAAAGAAGGGCAGCGGCTGGCCTGAACTTGAATATGAGAAATTCCTGCGACTTGCTTGTGAAGCCGTGCTGGATTGATGTTAGAGTATGCCGACGGCTCTCTCTGCTGGGAAATCACAGATGCCTTGGATTCTACTTCGCTCTTATCCAACGCGCGCCGTCTTTAACGTAGGACTCGGAGCCACGGGTGTATTTTACTGGAGCACCGCGCTCGTACCACCAATGTCGAGGCCGTGATCCGTGCTGGATCGATTCTGTGATGTAACCGTCGGCGCCGAAAAGCTCGGTACTGACGTGGTAGTCGTTGCGGTCGTGGTATTCGCGTTTAACGAGTTTGCCGTCTCGGTAGAAAAGCCGGCGTGTAGCTTTTCCTTCCACGTTCAAGTCGTGCCTTTTGACAACTTCTCCACCGCAATACCACGAACGCTGGATGACCCCGTCATGTAGGTGGACCGTTTCGGCAACGGTTCCACTGTCTTCAACGACATGTCGTTCTCGTGTCCAGTAGAAGTCGCCCGGTTTGTCGGATAGCATCTTCACTGCTACGCGGTGGCGAATCCACAGAGGCAGACTCGGTTTACTCTGAAGTCCGGACCACTCGACTGCAACGGCGGTGTACGTGCCTTTACCGGGCAGCTCCAGCGACCCATCCGGGCAAATGGGGCTTGAGGTGATTTTCTCACCGTTCTTGAAGACATGGTAGCCGTACGTTTCCCAGTGGTTTTCTCCGGGGATCAGTTGAATGCCAGCCTCGGCTCGCCGCATGTGAGGGCGGTCCGGCAGCCGGACGACGACCGCGTACAGATCGGACGAGCGTTGAAGCAGTAACGGCGAATCCTTGTCCTTGATGATGTTGCGAATGCCGCTGGCCTGTAAAGGGAGATCTTTATGCAACTTCTTCGGAATCAACATCGCCTCGAAAGACGTAAGGGGTCGGCCTTTGCGAAGTCTCGCGTCTTGAAAAGTGCCGTATAACCCGCGAGTAAGCCCTTCGAAAGTTTTATCGGTCTTGCGCTCGTAGCTCAACACTTCACCACCAAAGCCCGAAGCGTTGATCAGTCTTCCTCGTTGGGGGAATCCTTTCGTGGACTCGACGTGGAGGATATCACCGGCTGCCTCTTCGGTAATTCGTGTAACAGGGCCGTCTTTCAGGTCATAGGTTGAAACAAATGCTATCTTGGTTCCGTCTGGGCTGCCCTTCAAGTCGATATCGTAAGGCCCGGAGTAATCCCGGTTGGTAGGAAAGCAGAGATAGGAGTTTGTTTCCATGACCGTCCAGCCGTCGCCAGAGCGCAGGTCCGCTACGCGAATTTGTGCCACGCCGGAGTCTCCGCAAATCCAGCGTCCGCTCCGACCGCAGGGGCTGACATCGCCTGAACTTATCGCGGCGAGAAAATGGATATTGCTCGGAAGAGGCTCATCCCATTTCTTACCTCGCATCTGACCGTTACCTAAGAGGAAGTAGGAGCCATCCCCTGACCACGAGAAGTGAGATCCCTCCATGGAAGGAAACGGCGTGGTGCGATCTTCTCCCGCCAAGTCATGGTCGAAGAAGTGGCGGGCCACAAACGGTATGTCTCGCGTTCCTTCCGTCGCGTAGTAATAATCTCTGTAGTTGTGGTCTCGTGATACAATCATCGGGTGGCCTGGATTTACCATCAGGGAGTTGTACCCGACCTGCCAATCGCCGGATAGTGTCTCTATCGGTGAATCGGGGGCGATTGCTACCCGAAGCGGCTTCATCCGCTCGTCTGCAGAATCCCTCACACCGTATCCGTATAGCCAGCGGTCGTCACAGTCGGTATATTTCAATCTTTCGATGCCGCAGCCGATCCGCGTCGTCTTGCCGGTTTCGACGTTCTTCCATATGACCTGTGTACCCTTGCCATGACGAGGACCGTCGGCAGGTCGATACCGAAGGTAAAAAAGCCAGTTGTTCCTGTTCGCCCAGCGGGGGTTTGTCCCTTTGTCGATCTTGATGTCCTTCTCCTTGTGCAGGTCGTACAGATGCACCTCTGCCGCCATCGTCGAACCGAACTGCCGTCCATCAGCCGCATAGTGAGTATAGCACAGGTAACGTCCGTTTGGACTCCAGCATTGAGTGTTGTGATAGTTGGCGTGGTCGCGAACAGTCGGATCGTTCGTAATGCGCCACACCTCTATTGCGTCTCCCTCTTTAGGCTTGAAGCGCTCGATGTCGGCGAAGGTATTAACACCGAGTCCAAAGATAACCGCACAGAGAAAAACGCCGGTTGCCCGCATACCAATCATGACAAAATCCTTTCCTCATTTGGCTACCGTCTGACAATCACGGCGACCCAATGCCCCTTGCCGAGCGCCTTGATCTTGACAATTCTCTCGCCGTTTATTGGTCGCTCGCCTCTCCACTGGCCCGTCCGAATATCGATCCATCTCAGCGAGTACCGCCCGCGGTCCTTACGCAGGTCGAGCCCGACCTCGCCGCCGTCGGTGAAGTAGAGGGCGTAAGCCTTGCCGGGATTGCAGGCCAGATATGCCTCGTTATCTTCTCTGTCGGTCAGCAGCTCATTGGCTGGCTCGATATCCCAAAGTTTCATCACCGATTCGAGTTTTCGGGCAGCCTTCACCGACGCTATCGAAAGCTCCGACAGGCCCAGGCCTGAAGTGGGGCGATGAAAGCGTGCCGTAGCAGCGCCTCCGATCACGTGCCGCCACCAGCGGTCAATCCCGTCCCGGGTATTGCCGTGTCTTCCGCCATCGGCACCGTAGGTTTTAACCGTATTCAGCGGTCGTGGCTTCTTGGCAGTATATCGGAGCGCCCACTGGAAGTTGTCCCAATGCTCTTGACCTTTCTTCTGATTATTCTGAGATACATCGCAAAAGACATAACGCTCCGGATGATCGAAGGTGCGTTTGTGTCTCGCCGCCTTCAGGTCCCAGTCATCCCACATTTCCGTTACGTATACTTTCCTGCTTTTTGCCTTTGCCTGATCCAGAATGAGTTGTGACCAATAAACCGGCCACTCCTCCTCGCCGGATGTTTCGTTGTCCATACAGTAGAGTACATGATCATACTTGAGGGTGTACGAGAGCATCTTCTCGACAAAGCGCTTCTGGTATCGTAGCACGGTCGTGATGTTTCGCTGTTTTGGCGTGGTAAAGAAGAATGGCTGCTTGTTGCTGCCCGGGTGTTCCGGATAATCCGCAGCTAAGGTGCTTTCCTGGCCCGTGTAATTCACGTTGTTCTTCGGGTTGTAAGGATGGCCCGGCCAGTTGTCCCTGGAATAATCGAATCGATCCCACACCTCGACCTGAACGATGATGTCTCTCTTGGCCGTTTCAGCTAAAAAGCGGTCGAAACGTTTCCAGTAAGCATCATTCCATTGACCAAGATCATACTTGCCGTTGCTTTGCTGCTTGAAGGGGTACAATTCGAATCCTTTATCCCGGCGGTCACTCATGGTGTTGCGGACGTAATTGGCCCCCACAGCTTTCATCGCGTCGAGGTGACGCTCCAGGTCAGGCGAAGGCCATTGGAAAAGATTGTCGTCGTCGCTGGCACCCAACAAAAATACCGGCTTGCCTCGGTATTGCCAGTATCGCGGATTCTCAGAATAGGGTTTTATGCTATCGTCTTTGTGGTTCTGACCGCAACATGCGGCACAAACTGCCAGCATAAGAATCATCTTTCCGACATAAGTAGCTCTGTTCATTTCAACAATCTCCTTTGTACTTCAAGTCAACATTCCCCATATAAGTTCAATAAACATTACTCCTGCACGCTACGGCCTCTATGATAGCACAATATGCACTTTGATTTCAATGCCTCTGTCTGAAC
>CAZLIO010000429.1:0-4053 GCA_964559025.1 uncultured Pirellulales bacterium
AAAACAATTTTCTTAAATAATATATGCCTAACCTGTAATTTTGCAGAACTCATTAAAAAACAGAAGTCGTAAATCATAAGTCATATTGTTTGTCCTCTGTCCTCTACAGTATTGACTGACCGGCTTACTTTATCTCCGAAAGTGCCTCTGTACAAAGTTCTCGGTACTTATTATGTTCACCCGAACCGGCGTATCCGGCGGCGCCCTCTTTCCAGGCCGAACGTGCATCTTCAAGTCGTCCAAGGGCTTGAAGTGCCTTTCCTCGCCAGTACTGTGCCGGGGCCTCCGGAGGTCTGTTCGAGCGTCCGACACCTATATTTTCCGGATAGGTCAGAGCCGCTTCGAAGTCCTGCAAAGCCCCTTCGAAGTTCTCATTTTCAAAGCGTCCCTTGCCTCGTTCCAGATGCGCTTTATTGAATATGTCCCATGTGATTGTCTGGCCTTCCCAGTTGACAAAGTACGGTGTAGATTCGAGTAAATCAATAGCATTGCTGTATCTTTGTTCACCAAGATAAGCTTGAGCCAGCATAATAATGACATCCGCCCGCCTAAGTATCTCAAACGGCGTTGATTCAAGAACCTTTATCGCCTCAGGGCGGTTGTTTGCCGCAAAGAGAACATCCGCCAAGTCTCGATATAAGGCCTGATCCTTTGGCCGGGCAGTTATGGCTTTGCGGTAAAATATTTCAGCCTTCGATAAGTCGTTCTCCACTGCCCAGGCATAAAGGCCGAGATTGCGAAATGCGACACTCAGAGATGGGTCCAGATTAGCCGCCCTTTGCCAGTGCCGGACTGCTTCAGACAGCCGGCCAAGGTGACAATACAGATTTCCAATGTGCAGATGTGCATAAGCATCATCAGGATTTTCCTCGATGGCATACTTAAATACTTCTATCGCTTCAGGACGGGATGGAAATATATAATCCCTGTAAATCCCGGCTGCCTGGTTGAGATATGCCATGGCCTTAGCTTGGTCTTTCTGCATTGATGCAAAATAGGCCAGATAATATATTGGCAGTGGGCTGCGTTCATTTTCCGGCACCGCCTCGACACACACTGCCAAAAGTAGCCTTGCTGCTTCGTTAGCCAGTCCTAACTCTCCAAAAACAAGACTGGTCTCCAGCATCTGAAAATCATCCTCTCCTACGAAAGCTCTCGCTTTACGCACGAAGCGTTCCATCTGGCCTTTGTTTTGCAGCGCTATGAGCGCCCTTGGTACCAAATCCGTCGGATTCCGGGCGGTCATTTCTTTCGCATTCCTGTATGCCAATTTTGTATTTCCAGCAGCATACAAGGCCAAAAGCAAATGGTTCTCTGCCTTGGTATCATTTGTATTCAACTGGACTGCTCTCTCGAAGGCTTCAACGGCTTTTACATAATCTCCCGAGCGCATATAAGCGCGCCCGGCCAGGTCGTAGCCGAGAGAGGCGGTACCAGGACATCTTACTGCCTTATAAGCGCACCTGAGCGTCTCATTCCTGTCTGTAAGGGCGGTTCGCGAACCGCCCCTACGGAAATGGCTCAAACCCAGGAAGAACCACGACAATCCGTCGGTGGAATCTCTACTCAAAGCCGTTGTTAGTCGCTGAATTGCCTTCTCATAAAGTCCCGCTTCGATATCAAGCACAGCCAGCGCCCGAAGCGCGGGCGAATATCGGGCATCTTCAGCCAGCGCCTTTTCATAATACTCGCTGGCCTTTTTGCGGTTTGTTGCCAGGTCATACTTTCGACCTTTCAGATATTTTTCCTCCGGAGTGAGCTGCTCATCAGGTTTTGTCATTAACTTTGAAGGCTCAGGTGGAGAAATCTTGGGAATCGGTAATGGAGTCACGAAGGAAGCAAGAACCTGTCCTTTCCTTGTCTTGATTGTTACATCAACAGGCGATTGCGGGGCTGAGAAAAGCGTCAGCATCAGGGGATTTTCTGGAGTAAGGTTTACGGTCTTTTTAAGAAGTATGTTACACCCCTGGGAAAGGGTGCAGATGGCCCTTGAAAAATTACCTGTTGAGAGGATATGTAATTTGAGCTCATCATATTCGCGGATAGTTCGAATGGCTATGTTCTTTGTTGCATATTCGAAGCCGTCACCGAGTCCATGTACAGGATACCACCATTCTCGCCACGAGACTTCTTGCCTCGGCAGCAACATGCCGTAGTCGGACTGTGTCGGCAGCGGCCCGCTCTGGACCTCTATATACGGACCGTCATCATCAGTCAGATTCTGTTGGCTTACCAGGCCAAAGTCCCAATTCCCCCATGTCCAGGCTTTTTTCCCGCTCAGTTCATTGTGGTTGGCCACCTGCACAATTCCACGGTCCATATCAACATCGTAAGCTCCAAAGAAGTCGAACGCACAGTCCACCGAAAAAATCGATGCCGAGGTTTCATAGTTTTTCAGCCAGGATATGTCCTTACCTTTGTGAATGGGCCAGGAAAAGAACCTGACTCCGTGATGGTCAGTTCCAAGAGTCATTGGGTAGATAAAGCGCGTTCCGGGTTGATTGGGGAAAGCTGTGCAGTTCCAGAAATAGTACGGGCTCATCGCATCCATTGGATTGAAAATGCGAATCTGCTCATCCAAATAGGCCTTTCCCTGATGCAAAGTGACACGCACCGTCCATTTGGTTCGTAAGCTTTTTTCCAGATTGTTGATTTCAAGGTAAGCCGAGCCATCTGCGTTCCGGCCGATAAGCGCATCAACAGGCGATAAAATAGTGACTGTATGTACCTGAGGTCCGGCGTTCCATTCGACACCCCCACTGATAAAAGCCCCGCGCATTGCTATCATACCTGGTTTTATCACGTTATTGAGATGAAACATCTCCTTCCCCTCGGTTTTGTCGAAAACTGAATGCAGACGGCCGCCCAGCTCGGGAAGGCAGGTAACTTTTAAATATTCGTTTTCAAGGAATAAAGCTTTGTAAGTTCGGTCTGCTTTGGTTCTGTAAAGGTGGTCCTGCATCGTATAAGGGTAGACGATGGAACCTTTGACCGTGGTCGAGAATTTCACCTCGCCTTCGAGGGCCCAAAACTTGGGATTCACATCTTCCACCCATCCGTAAGTGGGAATCGTTATAGTCCCCTCCCAGGCTTTCACCTTTGCCCAGCTCTGCACCGGAAAGATTAAGACCATACTAATGGATAGCAGTACTAAACAGAAATTCTTGTAATGACATCTCATAATTATCACCTCACATTTCCCCGTTAAAATACGAGTTAACACTTCTGTCACTGAGAAAGACACAATCTGAAAGTCTATAATTTATTTGTCTTTCACCATAAAGGAAACAAAAAACTATTTTCTACCTGCAAATTACACAAGACTTATGGGCCTATATTTATGCTAACGATATTTATATCCCGGTCCCGGTCTTTGGCAATTGAAATTACCCGGCCCGTCTTATCTACAGCCACACTGTGTCCGCCGTATATCCGGCCCGTCCACGGCCCTTTCGTTATTTCGCCGACAAGGTTGGTCCCAATAACAAAAGCTGCGGTCTTCTTTGCTGTGTTCTTGACCACTTTCTCCAGCTCTTTACCATGCCCGGGCCATTCGTTTTCCGCAGCCGCATATCCATAGGGAACGAGCAGTAAGTCCGGTTTCAGCGCCGCCATGCGTTCTAAGATTTCACTTTTATGTGTATCTGCACATATCAACAAGCCAATCTTCCCGAATTTGGTCTCAACCGCACACAGACTATCGCCGGGAGTGTAAGGTGGTCTCATCAATTCCGAAAGTATATTAATCTTACGATGCTTGAGAAGAATCTGTCCGTTGTTGTCAATCAGTACCACCGAATCATACAAGCTCCCGCCGCTCTTTTCCGCCAGACCAATACAAAGATGAGTATCATAATTTTTAGCCAGCTCACAGAGTTGTGCCGAATCTTCTCCCGGAATCGAATATGCTCTTTCATGTGCATCGGAGTTTACCCAGCCCAGTATAACGGCTTCCGGAAAGCAGGCAATGTCTGCTCCGGCATCTTTGGCCTGGCCGATTGCATTTTCGACTCGTCTAAAATTGCCAAGGCGGTCACCGTCAAGCGAGAAAAT
>CAZLIO010000430.1:0-4048 GCA_964559025.1 uncultured Pirellulales bacterium
CTAATCTGCCGGTATCAGGATTGACTGTGTATTGGACGGAGTTAAATATTCTGCTCGTGACGCTGACCTTCCAGCCGTGAGTGAGGTGTCCGCCGTGTGGAAGAGACAGGCCCATAATGGTATCGCCGGGCTTGATGAGGGCCAGGTATGCGGCCCAATTGGCGATTGAGCCGGAGTAGGGCTGAACGTTGGCGTGGTCGGCCTTGAATATTTTTTTGACCCGCTCCTGAGCCATCCTTTCGATAAGGTCGGTTACCTGCTGGCCCTCGTAGTATCGTCGGCCTGGGTAACCTTCGGCATATTTATTTGTAAGGCAGCTTCCGCTGGCCAACATGACGGCCTTGGATACATAGTTCTCCGAGGGGATGAGGCGAATTGAGCCGCTCTGACGTGCCGCCTCCTGCCGCATCAGCTCATAAATCTGCGGGTCATACTGCTCAAGAGCATCTATCATATTTAGTTTCTCCCTAAAGAATTTTTTTAAGACTACTGCGGGATATCCAAATGCTTGCCTGTTGCCTGCACGTGTCGGTAACGCAGGCACAGGTGCGACTCCCGTCGCTCGCACCCCCGCTCTTGCTTTCGCAAGCAAGCACGAAGGTTACGCGAGTTCAGGCGCAAGACTCGGCAGCAGTCAGAATAACGCGTTTGGGCCCGTTTATAGCAGAGGCGGACTTTTTCTACAAGTTTTTTATTTGTTGACAAATTTTGGGCGAAGATTACCATAAGCCGATTGAATAATGTATCAGAGAACCGAATTGGTAAAAACGTATGCCGGAAGAAAATAGTCAGGCGTTGGCCAAGGCCAAGGCTTTTTTTGAGAAAGCCCGCAAAGTAGCGGAGACAAACAATTTCGATTACGCAATCGATATGTACCTGCAGGGTCTGCGCTATAGTCCGGATGCCCTGGAAGAGGGTCACCTGCCTCTCTGTGAACTGGCCCTGCAACGTCAGGGAAGGGGCGGTAAGAAACCTTCGATGATGGAAAAAATGAAGCATCTTCGAGGCAAGACGCCGCTCGAGCAGATGCTTAATGCGGAATATCTTTTTGTAAGGGACCCAGGACATTTGCCCTTTGCCGAGGCAATGCTCAAGGGCGCGGTGGCGGGCGGCTATAACAAAACGGCCGGCTGGATTGCCAACCTTGTTTTTCAGAAAAATAATGCCTCCAAAAGACCGTCAGCACAAACATATATCCTGTTAAAAAATTCCTATGCGGCCTTAGGGCAATTCGACAAGGCCGTTGTGGCCTGCCAGTATGCCTCCCGACTTAGACCGGAGGATGGAGCATTGGCAGACGAATTTAAGAACCTCTCGGCGGAACTGACTATGGCCAGAGGCAAATACGATCAGGAAGGAGATTTCAGAAAAGCCATCAAGGACCGGGAGAAGCAAGAGCTACTTCAAGCCCAGGACAGTGTGGTCAAGACTGAGGACTATCGGATAAAGGCGATTGAAGACGCCCGCAAAAAGATAGCCGAGAATCCGAATATTGCGGCGAATATATTTAATTTGGCCGACGCCCTGTCGGATATGGACACCAACGAGGCGGAAAACGACGCCGTAGCGCTGCTGGAAAATACGTATAAAGCCAAACAAGATTTCAGCTATAAACAGCGTGCAGGTCAAATAAGAATACGAGGGCTCAAGCGAAAAATAAGAGAGGCAAAAGCCTGCCTTGAGACTAATCCGGAAGATGCTCAAGTCAAGGCCGGGCTCGAACAACTCTCGGGTCAATTAAACGATGCCGAACTGGAACATTACAAGCTCTCCGTGCAGAACTATCCGACCAACCTGGCAGTCAAATATGAATATGCTATTCGTTTGGTCAGGAACAAACAATACAACGAGGCGATACCTCTGTTCCAGGAGTCACAGAAAGACCCGCGGCGAAAGATTGCATCGATGAATCAAACAGGCTACTGCTTTTTTATGAAGGGCTGGCTGACTGATGCGATTGACGTTTTTACCAATGCGATAGAGTCGCACGAGTTAAAAGATGATGCTGCGGGGAAGGAATTGCGGTATAATCTGGCCCGTGCTTATGAGGAGCAGGGCGATAAAGAAAAGGCATTGGAGATTTATCGCAAAATCGCCCAGTTTGATTTCGGATACAAAGACGTCAGCCAGCGAGTAGATAAATTGAGAAGCTAAAAAACAGAACCAACCTCTCAGTGAGTTTTTAATATAGAATAACGATAATTTTCAGGAGATTGCAGTGGCACATTCGTTACAGGCGAAAAAAAGAGCAAAACAAAATACCAAAAGAAAGACGACTAACCGCGCACGTAAAAGCCAGATAAAGACACAAATCAAACATTTCGAGACGGCTGTGAGCGAAGGTAACGTTGAAGCGGCAAGCGAGCAATACAAGCTTGTTGTCAAGAAACTGGACAAAACCGCATCTACGAGCACAATGCACAAGAAAACAGCCGCACGAAAGAAATCACGACTCGCCAAGAAACTTAACGCACTCAAAGCCAAAAAGAGTTAATTGGTTAATTGGTGAGCGGTTAATTGGTTTATTGGCCCCGTGAGATAGTAAGAAATCATCTCACGGGGTAAATATTTTTTCTTGTTTTTTTAAGAAAATTCCGGCCATAATATCATCGGCATCAGTGGATACTCGATACTGGATTCTGGATGGGTGGATGCGCAGAGGAGGGAACGGGGAAAGTTGTAAGATATATTGCGAGATACGAGATAAGAAAATAGAAACCGAACCAGCAGTAGTACTCGAATGTGGCATACGTGGTGACGGTGAGCTTGACGTTATTCGGAAACAATATAAACAATAGAGAGGTGCTATTATGTCAAAGCGAATGTCTATCTTTGTAGTTGTAATAATCTGTGTCTGCGTTGGTGGCTTTTGCTTTTTATTGGGGGCCGGATATTCAGGTTTATATCTGAAGAACTATATTATGGATGCCAACGCGGGCTGGCTGAATCAGCATATCAATCGCCTGGCAATGATTCGGACGGGTCGGGCGGAGGAGGCGGCCGGCGATATTGAAAAGACGCTCGATAATTCGATTATACAATTAAGCTGGGCCGGCCTTGATGGAAAGGGCGAATTTCACGGCGAACGCCTGCCGGAGATGCATCTGCGGGCCCTGCAAATTGCGCGGATCTATGCAGATGCGGGCTACCGTGATGCATTCTCCGAGGAGTCGCTTGGCATTTTAGAAAAAGTTGAACCACCCGATAGAAAATCTTGTCCTGCGGCAATACGGGAGCTTCAAGAGCGAACACGGGAGTGAAGACAGAGTGGCAGAATAAGGTTGGCAAGATTGCAGGAAAAATGAGTTATCCAATATAAGTCTTTATCGATACAAACATCCTAACTTTTTGTTCGCGTGTCGTTAGCGGATTAGTTTACTACCACCTCAATGGAAAAAGTGTTAATAGGCTCCACACCTTCTTCCCAGGGTCTATTATAAACAAGTTTAAGAGAAGTCTGGCCTGCACTTATGGCCTTGAAGCGGAAGATTTCCCAGCCGCCCGCCCCTACAAGCGGCGGCCCACCTGTGTCAGATTGCTTGAACTCCGCTTCGCCCATCTGCTGCAGGATAGACTCCTGGTTCTCGACCTGTTCCCACCGATAGCCGGTGGTGGGGTTTGATTCCAGTGTGACGACAAGAATCTGTCCCTGCTCAAGCTCGACCTGGCTGTCTGCATCGTCCTCATCGACATTGACCTCTTCAGGTTCAACTGGCGGAATTCCCTCAAACAAATGCTCGGCAAGGACAATCAGGTCCTGGACATCGACGATGCCGTCACCCCAAGGCATCGGGCCTATGTCACACAAGGGATAATTCTCACCCCAGTGGTCAACCATTATGCACATGTCGGCAGAATCGACAATTCCGTCGCCATTGAGGTCAACGACCGGCTCGATTGCCACCTGCCAGAGGTCACGGTTACCAATACCGCCGGGCCTGCCTGAGCAGAAGTAAAGTGTGTAACCGTCAGTTGCAATGCTCGGGTCACAGTCGTCGTAAGTAGTGTTCACTGATGGCCCAAGGTTTACCGAGCTGTCCCAGTCCTC
>CAZLIO010000431.1:0-4041 GCA_964559025.1 uncultured Pirellulales bacterium
GCGTGCTTTCCAGTGAGCGCCCAGAACATTGTTGCCCCAAGGTTAAAGATGTCGGTTTTTGGGCCGAGCGGCTTACGCTTAACCTGCTCAGGCGCAATATAGTCCGGTGTGCCTTGAATTCTCGGCTTTACGGTTCCGATTTTGCAGCTCTGACCGAGGTCTATGATTTTGATAGAGCCGGACTTGTTTATAAGAATATTGTTGGGCTTTATATCGCAGTGGACAAAGCCGTGCTGATGCATGGCGTTAAGGCCGCTTGCGACCATCCTGAATACGAGCAGTACGTCTCCTAAACTCAAGGTGGAACAATCTTCGAGGTTCTTGCCTTCAAAGTATTCCATAGAAAGGAGCATCTCTTTTACTTTAAACATACTGCGCATTTTCCTTAGTTCGTAGCACTTTCGGACGTAGAGGTGGTCTATCAGCTGAGCCACTTTGTATTCGGTCTCGACCTGCTCAAAGACCCTTTTATCTTCCGGCCTTTCGAATATGACTCGTTTTAGAGCAACTGTTGTACCTTCCTCTTCGTCGGTTGCCAAATAAATCGTACTGCGCGCGCCGGTCCCAAGGCGCTTTATTATAGTAAAACCTCCGACGTCGAGTATATCTTTAGCCATATTGTCAACGACAACCTAAAATTTAAGGAACGACCGATATTTTAGCACGCGAGAATAAGATGCGCTAAATAGGCCTCCTGTTTCGTTAATTTCGCTGTTTAGCTGCTGCTGTTATAGGACGCAAAACAGCCTAAAATCTTAGAGGGTTCCTCTAAAATTCCCTAAAACATATCAAAATCATTTCTATATCGAACTATAAACCGACCTACTTGAGTTTCATAAAGGCGGAAGTATACAATAGAATTGGCTCTCTATCCAGCTATTAGGACGATTTTTCGTGATATCAGGCTAAAAAAAGTAGGGCTTGAGATTGAAGTATCCGGCGGGCTTTGGTTTTTGTAAAAAACACCCGGTTCATATACTCAACGTATATGCGTTGATAGGTATTAGCCGGTTAACACTTTGCAAACTCTACATGTCCGAGCTGCAGAGCTTTGCGAAGCCTTTTTTCGTGTATTTTGGGCCAAAAACAGGGGTACAAATAATTTTTTAAAAAATCAGATTTTTTTGTTGCAACAGATTGCCGGGTAGCGCATAATGTATTAAGTAAGTAATACAGTAATACTATTGAGGTGAAATTTAATGCTATTAGAAATTGACCATCACAGCGGTGTGCCTATTTACCGCCAGGTAATCATGCAAATCCGGCAGCAGATAATGACTGACGGATTGAAGGAGGGAGACCAGCTGGAAGCAGTTCGTGCTCTGGCAGCACGATTGAAAGTCAATCCCATGACTATTAGTAAGGCATACTCATTTCTGGAAGTTGAGGGGCTTGTCCAAAGAAAACGGGGAATTGGTCTCTTTGTGACTAAGGTAAGAAAAGACCAAAAAGACCAGATCAAGGGTCAATTGCTGAACAACATTGTAAACAAGGCGGCGATCACCGCTATCCAACTGGGAATATCGGAAGATGAAGCTATAGAGTTTTTTAAGAAACACTACAAAGAATACAACTCTAAAAGTCGGAGGCAAAAATGATAAATGGAAATCCAATAATACAAATGCGTAACATCTCCAAGGGATTCGGGAGAATACAGGCATTAGACGGGATTAACCTGGAAATATCAGGAGGGAAAATAATCGGCCTGTTAGGAGCCAACGGAGCCGGCAAGAGCACATTGCTCAGACACATAATTGGTTTATATCTTGCCGACGAGGGCCAGTGCATCACATTCGGAGCAGATGCAGGGAAGCTGGGCCCAAAAGAGCTTGGACGGATTGGTTATGCTCACCAGGAAGGCGAGCTTCTTGAGTGGATGACAGTAAAGCAACTGGTTCGGTACGTGAGTGCATATTACGAAACCTGGAATCACGAACTGGAGGAGAAATATATTGCTGATTTTGATATTTCAACCGGGGATCGTGTTAGCTCTCTGTCACCTGGTCAGCGGCAGAAGGTGGCAATACTTTTGGCAACAGGTTTTGACCCGGAACTGCTGATTTTAGACGAACCTGCATCGTCTTTGGATCCTATAGCTCGCAGCCAGTTTTTGGACCTGCTGCTGCAATTAATCCAGGATGAAAACCGCACCATTATTATCTCTTCACATATATTAAGCGACGTTGAAAAAGTAATAGATCATACGATTATTATGCGTAAGGGGAGGATACTGCGTGACAGTAGCTTTGACAGCTTGAGAGAGGAGTTTCTCAAGGTTACACTTACATCTTTAAATGGACAGCTGCCAAAGGAACTGCCGTTTGAAAATCCAATTAGCTGTGAAAGAAGCAGCTCACAGGCAATACTCACGGTGCAGAATTACGCCTCGTCAGATTTAGAAGCTAAAGCCAAAGAGATAAACTGCACAGTCGATATAAAGCCATTATCGTTGGAAGAAATATACAAAATAGTTGTTATTCGCGGATAGGAAAATAACAATGAGTATCTTGACAGCTAATATGAAACATCTTTATCAGTGTCTTGGGGCATGGTTTGGGTATTTGATTATTTTGTGTGGAGTACCGATAGCTTTATTCTTTACAAAGTTCGACGACAGGTATTTGGGATATTTGCTAATCAGCTTCTGGACGGGAGTATTTGCAGGTAATATGCAAAAGGATGTTTTGACAAAGCCATTTTCATTTTGTCTTCCAGGTCACCGTCGAATTCCAAAGCTATTTATTTTTTGGATTGGTGGTGTCGTCAACCTGATTTTGGGATGCGTGTTTTTATTGTATCCCGGGCTTAGTTTTCCTTATGTCCTGATGGCTATTCTGGCGGGCGGCTTTGTTGGTATGATTCTTTACTTTCATGGAGTATGCATCCCACTCTTAAAGCTAAAAACGCTATTGGGAATGTATCTATATATAGGGTTAATTGTTGTGACTATTTTTTTCAAATGGGACAAGGTTGTACAAAATATAATTATTTCCTGGCCAATTCCAACGATTTTGGCGGGTGGTTTGGTATGTGTTTGGTTTTGGAGGCTGCTTGGCCGTGATTCCCTGGCAAGACGGCATTGTGGCAGGCTGGTGTGTGGTGAATTTGATACATCATTAAAAGCTCAGAAATATCGACAAGCTCAAGCAGACCGAAAACTAACCGCAGCGAAGGCCAAATTTTTCGAAAGACTCCATGAGCTCTTTTTACGCAGGATGAATCGATATGAGTTTTTGGGCAAAGGCCGATATATTTGGGGCAATTTCTATATGGTGTTTGGCAGAGGTTTTGGCACCTGGCAGATGAAGGATGTTTTAGCCTCTTGTGCACTGATAAGTTTTTTGGTCTTGTTTTTTGGATTTGTGTGCAAGGGAGAGGGGGTAAATCTTTTATTTGTTATACTGGCATTGGTTGTGCTTAGCTTGGATCTGCTGCCTTACGGCAGTATGCTGTTTCCGGCGGGACGCGCTGAGAAGTATTATAGCACATTGGTATTGGCGATAATTATAACTTTTTTGGCAGGAGTATTGACATTGGCTTTAACCGGCATATCGGTTCTTCTGGAAACGTTGTTGCCGGAATTTGGCTCTAAAGCAGAAGTGTTAAGTTATCATGGAATGGATATCGGCCTGTTTTATATTTTCTTGTTAGTGATACCTATAGCACTTAGCTGTGCTGTCGCTTTCCCTCGTAATCTGATAGTCAAGATTATTATCGTGGTAGTTTTTATGCAGGGGTGGATAATCTCTGCAGGGGTGCTCAAGCAGCCGCTAATAGATGTGATTGGGCCTGTAGGTGTTGTGGGGCTGGTAGCACTTTGTTGGATAGGTTTTTTCGTGGTTTTGCATTATGTTTGCATGAGACGGTCCTTGGTAGGTCAAGGACGGTAATCAGAAGACGTGGATTTTTTGGAGGATTGAAAGGAGACGTTTGTATGTTAATATTTGATGTTGGTAACCTTATCCGAAGATCATATCACTTAGCACCAATATTACTGATTATATCCGGACTTTCTACGATATCTGTTTGTGCAGAACCAGA
>CAZLIO010000432.1:0-4040 GCA_964559025.1 uncultured Pirellulales bacterium
GATGGCCGCACTTCGAATAATTGGAGTTTCGTTTTTGCTTACCAATTCCTTGTAAATTACGATCGCCTGCTTTGATTTACCCTCAGCCACGAGGTCTTCAGCGCATCGCAGGTATGCATCCGTCGCTGCGAATCGCAGTTCCGAATCACCTTTGGCTCTGCCTTCTACCAATATTTTTCTCGCCTGAATACCGCCAATTTTTCCCAGCGCCGCAACCACAGCCTCACCAACTTCCCTTTCTACTCCAAACACAAGCTTACCAATTGCTTCGACGCTTTGGTCATCACGTCGGTCACCCAACAGATTTATAATGCGAATCTGTACTTTAGGCGAAACATTATCCAGCGCCTCGCGCAGTGCCTTGCCGGCTTCGGCGCTCGGATTCTGACCGATTGCATAGCAAGCTATATCCGCAGTCTCCTCATCCGTCAGCAGTTTAGCAATTGCAGGCACCGAATCAGCCGTACCGATAAACCAAAGCTGCCTGCAGATGAAAGACTTACATTCTAACGTAGCTTCAGAAAGCAATTCAGCCAATTGAAGCTCGATGTATTTACGTTGTTCGGGCTGGTTTTGTGATTCCCGAATGAGTATTTCCACAGCGATAAGCGGCTCTCTGCTCATCCCGCGTTCGTAGTTAACAATCGCCGATAATTTCTTATCAATCTCTGATTTATCAATCGCAGCCCCGACAGCGTTACTTAGAGCGGAATTCACGAACAACCATACCAGCAATAGAGCGGCAAGTGCCTTTAAGGAAATTTTCATTGTTTCATCTTTCGGCTATCAGTTAGATTTGCTTTTATTCTCAAAATAAACAGGGCCGCCCCACTTGCCTGTTACCACAATATCAAGGTCTCCGTCACCATCGATATCAACCACGGGAATACTCAAGCCTGAGCCGATGCCCTCATCGTAAGAAATAATGTGTTTAATCCATTCAACAGCAACCCCGCGTTTCAGTTCATACCAGTACACACCCAAAGGAGAACGGGCATCCGGGTCATTGCCGTTATGGGCGAGAAATCTTTTTCCCGTAACAAAGTCGAGGTCGCCATCCTCATCAAGGTCGGCTAACGTTATGCTGTGAGCCTGAGACCACGACTTGTCAATCAGATATTGTTTCCACGATATTTTCGACCCTTTTCTTATCTGCTTATACCAGAAGATTCCATGCTGGTGCGCCGAGCTGGTTATAATATCATTTAGTCCATCACCATCGACATCATAAACCTGTATTTGGGGCGTATGCTCCGCCTGGCCTTCGGTAAGGCTGCCGACTGCCAGAGGATGTTTCTTCCATTGGCCATTGCGCGTCTCGGCCGGTGCCTCATACCACGTATCCGGCCGCAGAATATCCGGACGACCATCACCGTTGATGTCCCCAACACCTCCGCCGAAAGGTCTTTCATCCTGTGAAACAGTGTGCTTAATCAGCCCGCGTTTGCCATTGGCCTTAATACCAACCTCGTACCACTTGGTATCTTTGGTGTCGGGCATAATTTCGAGCTTTTTACCATCACCATCAATATCCCAAAGCTCTCCGCACTCGTAGTTGCCATTCTTCTCGCCGATGGTCATCGGCCATTCTCCTCCAGCCGTTCCGGTATTCCGATACCAGTCAATTTGTTTGCTGAACCAGCAGCACGTTACAACATCCAGCAGCCCATCTCCATCAACATCCAATGGCACGTTCATAAAATCATCCCAGTATCCAATGCCTTTTTCGTTGACACTGTAGGTTCTGCCCTTTTCATCGACTTTGCCCTTCAAAGCTCGAAATTGGTGGGCTTTCCAGTCCGGCGCCTCATACCAGCAGGGGCCTGCCAAAATGTCCAGCCTTCCATCATTGTTAAAATCACCTACACAACAGGCCTCACTGCGAAATTGCCCAACACGGTGTGCAACAAATCTCACCGGCTTTTGCGTTCCTGCACTAACGGAATACATTGGCACCATCCCAGCCACAAGCAGAACCAGGCCAATAAAATAGCTACGATATGTGTAATTGCGGATGTTCATCTCTTGTCCTTCCTTTCAGAGTTATTGAGTTTTATGTTAATAAAACCCGGGGTGGCACCCTCAAACTTGTTTGGGGGTGTTTCTAAACCGAAATTTATAACCCGCACCCTCATAGATGCCACGGTCTTCGCATCGGCCTCGATATCATCTTGTCGGCCTCCGGGTCATTCACAAAGCGTTCGGTTTGAGGATTCCATTTCATATTCACGTCCGTACTCGGAGTCTTTGTTTTCACGCTCCCCAGGGAATTCGCATTGTTCGGGCAAGCATGCGATTGGCATATTCGTCATGAACGAATCGCTCGGCTTGGGGATTCCATCGCAATTTTCGACCAAGCCGTAGGCAAATGTTGGCGCAATGAGCGATTGTGTGAGAGCGATGGGAAATCTCCGGGTGCGATGCAGGTTGTCTTCTGGAGCGGACACAGTCCAGGAAATTGCGAATGTGCCCGGCCATGTACTTATAGCTAATGCCGGAAACATTCCAGTCTGCCAGCATTTTCCTGGGTGTGATGTTTCCAAAATCATCGATATGAATCCAGCCTTTATCGCCATTGAATCGAACACCCTTAGTGTCAGAGTTCATTCGGATCAGCACACCATCGGAATATCGTGCCTTCACGTTGACCTTAAAAGGAACATTGGCAAAGCCGTCAGTTGGGAATTGGCCTTGTCCTTCAAACTCAACTGGTCCGCTGTGTTCAGTGTCGTGGGCCCACTGGGCAATATCAAAAAAATGCGGTCCCATATCAGCTATTGGACCTGCACCAGTGTCCCAGTGATTTCGCCACAGGTCCACACGTACGGGAGAGTATGGGGCCCACGGAGCTTGTCCGAGCCACCGGTCATAATCGAATCCGGCTGGAATGGGTTTGGGACTCGCGACGCCGTTGCCGCCCCAACCTCCGAAGGATGTAGTGATAGTGTGAAGCCTCCCGATTGCTTCGGTGCGAACGGCATCGACAACAAACGCATAGGAGCGATTCGACCGTCGCTGCATGCCGCATTGCCAGATGGTACCAAATCGCCTGGTTGTCTCGACAAGCATTCGGCCTTCGGCAATGGTTAGGCAATACGGTTTCTCGCAGTAGATATCCTTTCCAGTCCGGGCGGCAAGGATGCTCATCACGGCGTGCCAGCGATCTCCTGTGGCAATCAAAACGGCGTCGATGTCCTCGCGTGCGAGCAACTCTTCATGAAAACGATGCGCCATGCAGTCGGTGTTGTCGTGGTGTTTATCTACAATGGACTTTGCCTTCTCGCGTCGAGATTCCCAACAATCGCATACCGCTATACACTGCGCATCAGGCTCGCTGAGAAAGTGTGTCAGATCATACAGGCCGCGATTACCACAGCCGATCGAACCTAAAGTAATTCGTTCGCTCGGTGCAACAGAGCCGTCCCTGCCCAGCGCCGATGATGGAACGATGTACGGCAGAGCCACCACCGCACTCAGAGTCCCCCCAAGGTGGATGCTGCGCTTTAGAAACTGCCTTCGGGTAATCTTCCTCATAGAACCTGCCTCCAAAATGACTCTTCCCAATTCGTTAGACGTCACTATGCTTACCCGGGGACCTTTGAAATATTACCGAAAGGTCTTTTTGTTTCGAATGTCTTACGATTCGGGTTCTGTCGTATCAGGCTCCTCGGGCTCCTCAAGCTTCTCGATTGTTGGTGGAGTAGCCTCATCGGGTTTTACAGAATTGGGGTCCTCGGTTTTGTCTTCTTATTTGGGTTTCTCTTCGTCCTCGATTAAATCTGAAAGCTCCTTAATCAGATTCTTCGCCTTCCACTCAGCTATTTCGTAAACCCATCCCTGATGTTTTTGGGTGAATTTTATCGCATTTTCCTGGGCGAGCAGTTTGGCCTCTTTCTTCTTCAGCTCTTCTTCCGGCTCAGCTTTAGTACCTAACATTCCAGGCGTTTTGTCCGTAAACTCTGCTTCACAAGTGGTATACGTCTTACCGTCCTTTTGAGCTATCTTTAGAGCATATACAGTCGAGTCTTTCAGAGTGCAGA
>CAZLIO010000433.1:0-4037 GCA_964559025.1 uncultured Pirellulales bacterium
GGTGCGAGCGTGACGGCCATAGCGACTCCTCTGGCAGCATGGTGGCTAATTCCTTACCGAAAGCGCCCAGTGCGGCTCTTATCGCGTCCAGCACTGGTCCGGGGAGTTCCCGGCGCCCTTTCTTCCCGCCCTTGCCACGATAAGTGTAGTATATCCGATTGCCCTCGGTGTTCAGGTTGCCCGCCTTCATGCCCAGAACCTCGGCACGCCGACGCCCGGTGAGCACCAGTGTCAGAATGATGGCCCGGTCACGAAGACCCACTAGCGAGTTAGGGATAACGGCCAGGAGTTTCTGCACCTGTTCCGCAGACAGGCCCCGTGGTGGGCTAGGCGAGACCTGGGGCCGTTCCAGCTTATCACATGGATTGGACTGCATCAGTTCCATGCGGATCAAGAACCGGTAGAAGGAACTGATGCAAGCAATGCGGGCGCCAATAGTGATGGCGGAGGGTTGCTTACCAGAAAGCCCTGGCCCGTGGGCGTAGGCGAAGATATCACGGCTCGATACTTCGTTCGGCTGCTTCCCAAGATGCCCGAAGAAGTCCTGAAGCATCCGCGAGTAGCCTTCCACAGTCCGACGCGACCCAGAGCGACGGTGCTTTTCGGCCAGGAAGGCGTAGAGTGCACGCTGCCACGCGTTGGCGCTATCGGCGAAGGTGGTTAGGTCATTCATGGTGGCTCTCCTTTTCATTGTGATAGTCTTGCCACCATACATCACTCTAACACTCTGAGAAGTCAAGCGAGAAAGCACACACTATGACCTGATCGTGATGACAAGGATTCTGTTGGCGGCTTTGATCGACTCCCGGATTTCTTTAACTATGCCGGTACGGTCCGCCTACCCAGGCTAGAAACAAAACGCCTGGATAGCTGATGTACTTGTCTTCGAACCATTCAATCGGCTTCTGCAGATGTCGAGACAGGGTCCACACTGCAGACCAAGCCAAAAGGCCAAAATAACTATAGCTCTTCCATGCTCTCTTTGTGTATAATGGGAAAAGCCTGTCATGTTGGCCGGTTGCACAGGCTGGAGGTGGACAGCATGGCCTCAAGACTCCTGACCAAGACCAAGTATCTGAATGGGCTACAGTGCCACCGGCTCCTTTGGATGGCGTTCAACCAGCCAGAGAGCTTGCCTGCAACGGATATCGTGACCCAGCACGTCTTCGACCAAGGGCATGAAGTCGACGAATTAGTGAAAAAGCTATACCCTAGCGGCCTTGATATCCCCACGGATTCTTTTACCCAAAATATCCAGATCACGAACGAGCACCTTGGCAAGTGCAGACCAATCTTCCAGGCTGGATTCAAAGCTGCCGACCTGTACTCCCGTATAGACGTACTCCTCCCTGACGGAAAGGGCGAGTGGGAACTTGTCGAAGTAAAGAGCTCAACGGAGATCAAACCCGAGCATTACCCGGATGTTGCGTTCCAAAGGTACTGCTGTCAAAAGGCCGGGCTAACAATTACGAAATGCTTCGTTGCCCGCGTTAATAACAAGTACGTTAGAAAAGGCGACATCGACCCGAAGGAGTTTTTCGTCTTTGAAGATGTCACCGAGTTGGCGAATGGTGCAGCCATCGGCATCGAAAGCGCCGTGGCCGAGATGTTCCAGGTGATCGCGTCCCCGGAGTGCCCCAAGTGCCCCATAAGTGCCAAGTGCAGACAACCGTACGATTGCCCCCTATTGGACAGCTGTTATTCATTCCTTCCGGAGCACCACGTGCTCACCCTGTACTATGGGAAGCAAACGGGCTACGCATTACTATCCAGTGGGGTGCAGCACATCAAAGACATTCCCCCTCAGTTCAGATTGACTCCGAATCAGAAAATACAGAGGGAGTGTGTCCTCGCAAATGCCCCGCATATAGACAAGGAGGCAGTACGGACTTTCCTCGGCAATATAAGATACCCAATAGCTTACTTCGACTTCGAGACTATCAATCCCGCCATCCCACTATACGACGGAATGAGGCCGTACCAGAAGGTCCCCTTCCAGTTCTCATTGGTTGTGGTACCCAACGAGGGCGCCGAACCACAGCAGTTCTCATTCCTTGCTAAGACCGCGGATGACCCGCGTTCCGCACTCCTGGCAGAGATGAAAGGGCACATCCCTGACAGCGGCAGCATCGTAGTCTACAACAAGGGCTTCGAGGGACCGATCCTGAATCAGCTGGGCGAGTCATTCCCCGGGTATCGAGAGTGGTTGGGCAGCCTGGCCCCACGTCTCGAGGACTTGCTTGAACCTTTCAGGAAGTTTCACTACTACCACCCTGAGCAGAAAGGGAGCGCCTCAATGAAGAAAGTACTACCGGCGCTGACCGGGCGGAGTTATGAGGGAATGGACATAAACGAAGGCGAGATCGCTAGTGTCCTTTACTGGAATGTCACCCACAAGCCTGCCCTAGAAGCAGTAAGGCAGAAGGTATATGCTGATCTCGAGAGGTATTGTGGACTGGATACGGACGGGATGCGGTCTATCATCGAGCAGTTGAAGTGCCTGTGAAGCTCCTATGTAATTTGAGTTTCGAACTTGTGGAAATGCTCAACGAAGGGTGATGTAAGTGAAAAAGACGATTCTTCTATCTATCATTATCCTGTCCGTTTTGCTTCTTCTAGCAGCAGTAGCTGGCTGCCAGGAACAACCGGCAATAATCCCGGCTTCTCCAACTGCTGATCCATCCCAACCTCCACCGACTACTACGCTGGCCGAAGGTGAACTGAAAGTTCACTTTATCGATGTGGGACAAGGAGATTCCATACTAATCGATTTAGGAGAGACTGAGGTATTGATTGATGGAGGCGGGAAATCTCCCGGTGTAGTTTCGTATATTAAAGAGTATGTGGATGGGCCGCTTGAAGTGATGGTGGCTACTCATCCTCATGCCGACCACATAGGGGGACTAATCGCAGTCCTTAATGCTTTCCAAGTAGAGCAAATTTGGTATAACGGAGATACAAGTACATCTAAAACATATTCTGATTTCATGTCTGCTGTGAATGCAGAAAACGCCGAGGTCCATGTAGCCACTAGAGGAGACGTTATTGAGGCTGATGACCTTATTTTTAAAGTACTTAATCCTAGTAACCTCGCAGGCACTACAAATAACAACTCAATCGTGCTGCATCTCGCCTTCGGGGATATAGACTTTCTCTTCATGGGGGACGCGGAAAAAGAGGCTGAGGCAATTATGCTCGCAAAGTCAGACATTCCGGTTCCCGATGTTGAGATTCTCAAAGTAGGGCACCACGGGTCTAGAACAGCTTCATCGCCAGATTTCTTAGCAGCCACAAGCCCCGAAATCGCTATTTACATGGCCGGTGAGGGCAATACATACGGTCATCCTCATGAAGAGACTATTGAGGCTCTGTTAGCAGTAGGGGCAGAAATATACGGAACAGATATTCACGGCACTATCGTTGTTACTACTAATGGTGAAGAATACGAACTGCAACTGGAGAAGCAAGCTCCACCAGTGACATTATCTGCTACTTCTTCTACTTGACCTACCTGGTCTGTTAGCCTATTATTCTTCAGAAGGTGCTATCCTTTGGTATGGTTTTTGCCTTATGCCATTTGGCGAATTATCTACTGAGGGTAGCGCCTTCGATTTTAGAAATATAACTTGCAGTATTAGTCTCCCTCTTACCCAAGGCTGACCTCTGAACAATATGGCTTGTATACCTTGGAAACGGGCTTACCCCACCCGCCTATACATTTGTTCTAGCCCCGGCGCGGAAAAGCGCGCCGGGGGGACTTCAGGCACATAACGTATAGGTTATAGGATACAGGGAACGGCCAGAAAGTCTGCCGGCGCGAATTCACGGCGGGGCCCCCTGAATTCCGCCGCTCAGGGCGACTTATTTGCGGGGTGTATTTGAATTGTTTCGGGCCCCTGTCTGGAAAGTGCGCGCCGAGCGGGGGACTGGGGAAGAAAAAGAAAAGGGGGACTCCCGCCTCTCTTGGACACCCTATATTTAAACGCTGGGATTAAGGTTCGAATTCCACAAACTCAGACTGTAGTCAGAAGGCCTAG
>CAZLIO010000434.1:0-4022 GCA_964559025.1 uncultured Pirellulales bacterium
ATAAGTATATATACATTCTGATATTTTTGGGTATTCTTATGTTGGAATGGACAATGCGGCGCAAGATGAATCTTTTTTAATGCAAAGAGCTGGATAATTGTGCAGGGAACAAAGCTGAAAAAAGAGCCGAAGAAAATGAAGCCAAAAGCGAAAAGGTATAAACCAGATTTCAGATTTCAGATTTCAGATTTCAGATTTTCAAATTTTGGGTTTTGCGTTTTTTGCTTTTTAGTTTGGTCCGGCAATCTGGTGTGTTGTGCTTCGACGGGGACCTTGTTTGGTAATACTTCGCAAGAGGGGAACCAAGCCAGAACAGCGGCGGTTTATTTTTCCGATGGGAAAGTGCTGACGGGTGAAGTTTCTCTAACGCCGGGCCGAAGTTTCAAGCTGAACATACCCAAGGCAGGCAAGCTCAAGACCAGAGATATGGTAACCGGCGAAGATGTGCAATACGGCAAAGTCAGAAATTTTACTTTTGAGCCGGTGCGGGAGATTCGTTTTTATCCGGAAAAGGAGGAGATGCGCCGCAATTGGAAGTTCATAGAAACGACCAAATACAACGAAGAAACAGCAGAGGCGGATTATTCGCCTGCTGCAAAGGAATATTCCGGCCAACCGTATCCGCTGCGGTATCTGGCTGCGACGGTGATTTTCAACAGTGATGAATCTCTGCAGGGACATCTCTACACCGTGACGGCTTATCTTAAGACCGGGAAGAAAACGCACAGACTGGTTTTGCGGAGTAAGCAGCGGGGCGGAGAGGGAACCACGCTGGATGAACTTGTTTACGTCCAAAGAATAAAACTATTAGACGAAGGTAAAAACATTGCAGCCAAAGTTACAGTGAAGTTTGCCGATATGCGTTTTGGGCCGGAGGATGCGGTTCAGGCGGTGACGAAGGAATCTCTGACGCCGATACCAACTAAAATAACCGAAAGCAACGATACCTGTGTAGTCGAATCCACATTTGGTGAGGAGTTTTATCTTGCTGTTAGAAAGGATGGAAAGTACATCGTCGGCTGGCCCCCGCCAGCGACAAGCGGGGGCAGGCCCCAAGAACAGAATAAAAAGCTATTTACAGTTGCCCAGGACCACATCAACAGGCAAAGAGATTTTTACAATGAAAAGAAACTGTTAGGAGTGACGACCAGTGAGGATGGCAAAGAAGTGCTTACCTTAGTGAGTCTGCGACGCAAGGTATCGCCGACTCATTTCGGCGAGATAGGCGGCGAGTGGGACAGAGAATTGGGGACGGTGGTTGAGCCCTGGCGGTTGAGTATCTGGCGATGGAAGTATGATAAGGCAAATCAGGAACTGATACTGTCATCACGTGGGACATTTTTCCGTATTATCTTGCTGCCGGAGAATCCTACTCCGGAAGTTGTTATTTCAGAAAAGCTTTGGGAATTGCAACAGAAGGACGATACTGTCATTGTAGGTCAAAGTCCCCAAAAAAACTTTACTGGTGAGTAGTCACAGAGTGAGAAAAAAAGTTATGGACCATATAAATGACCAGCAGAGCGAGCCGGTTCGAGAGACCGTAGTTAGAGGCCGACGGATAATGAAGGCTAACCGGCTGGTTTTAGGAGGGTTAGTGTGGGGGACGGTTTGCCTGGGTGTGTGGCTCGTGTTGTGTTTTATGGATAATCTTTTACATTTTCCACCCGGATTACGACTGGCGATTGTTTTAGGCTGGGTGGGTTTGATGATATTTGAATTCTGGAAGAATTTACTATCGCCGATTTTACAGCTTGAAGGGCTTGAAGGTACGGCGTTACTTCTGGAGCGCAAACATAACGTGCCGGAAAACATGCTGATTAATGCGCTGTGTTTTGAGTCTCGTGAATTTAACTCAGACGAGAAACCATTTGCCCTGCGAACAGTAGATACAGCCATTTCCTTAATGTCCACAGCAGACCTGAAAAAGCTGTGGGATAAGGCGAGAATAAGAAAATGGCTGATAGCGTTTTTGATTATTATGCTGTTATGGATGATTTATGGTATTAGTCAGAGCCGTTATGTGGTCAATGCCTTTGCGAGGTTCATACGCCCGTTGTCGGATGTCCCGCCGGCGGGCTCGGTAGTGCTGAAGGTTACTCCGGACAGTGACGTAACCATCGCGGAAGCGGATGATTTGATTGTGTCGGTTGAAGTTAAAGGAAGGGGAAGTGATAGTACGCTGCGGAGTTATCCGGAGATTGTATGGCAGGAGGGAGCGGACTATATAAGTACTGAAAAGAACAAAGGTAAAAGTACGACCATGCAGGCCGTAGGGAATGGGGAGGGGGTGTTCAACTATACTTTTTCAGCGGTAGATAGGCCGTTTGCTTTTCGAGTGTTCGCGGCAGATACTTACAGTTCCAGTATCAAGGTGACGGTCAATACAGTGCCGAGAATAAAAGAGTCTCAGTTTCATATTGCGTCACCGGCATATACCGGCGCCGGAAAGGTCAGCACTATGGGGCCTCCTGAGGCGGTATCAGGATTGGCCGATTCACAGGTAGTTGTGGACGTGAAGCTGGACAAGCAGGCTGAGGGACTGTGGTGGAAGGCGCAGGACAAAACAATTGAGTTTAAAAATGTTGAGGGACCCCGCCTTGCGGGAACTCACAGGGTATGGCGTGCAGAAACGCAATTGCAAAAAGCCGGTTCCTACCAGCTTGAGGTCAGGGGGCCGGGAAGTGATAGACGTATTGCCATTGCTTCCGGGCCGATTTTACTGCAGCAGGACAGTGTACCGGAAATTGAATTTGTGCCCGGCAACGCCGGGTCTGATCAAACCCGCTTTCAGCGGGCCGACCAGAGTCTTACGGTGAATCCCGGAGAAAGACTGAAGTTTGACATACGAGCTTCTGACGATTTTGGGATCGGCCGGATATATGTAACACTTGCACAGATGCGAGCGAACAGCCCGCCGGAGACAATAGAGCAGTGGAAATACGAAGGACCACCGGGAAGAAAGGAGCAGGTGGCTGAAACACTTCGCCTGTCGGTTGATGCCGGTGTGTTCAAACCGGGTTCGGCCTACGTTTTACAAGCATTCTGTCAGGATTTTAGCCCAATGGAGCACCTGGGTCAATCGCAGCCTGTTACACTCCAGGTCAGGTCGTTAGATGAGCTGACGATTTCGGCTGATGACCCGCGAGGTTCCGCCTTTGAAGCACTGGACAAGGCCATTGAAGCGCAGCAGGCGGCCTTGGGTGTAACGGAAAATGTGTTGACGAACCTGGACGATGTAATTGATGCAAGCAGAAAAGAAGCGGAAAATATCAAGAGCCTGCAGAGGCATCAGGGCGAAATGAACCAAAAGCAGAAGCTTGTTGGTGATTATATGACCGAGGCCTGGGATGTATCATCACCTCCACGTCCGAGGTTTGTTGATAAACTGGCTGAGCTAAGAGACGGGGAACACGCCCGTGTAATGGAGAAAATAGAAACGATTGGTGCAACAGAACCAAAGACTAAGGCAATTAAGGCGGCTAATAAATCTGCTGTTTCTCATTCACTGCAATCTGTCGAAAAGCAGCAGGCTTTCCTGCTCGAACAGCTCATCGCGCTTAAAGGTGTAATTGCCAAAGAGAGCCAGGCTGAAGCGGAAAAGGCGGCGGCGGAAATTTTAGGCGAAAGTATCGAGTCACTTGATACGGGCGTAGAAGAATCGCTCAAAGAAATGGCCAAGGAATTGGATGATTTCATCAAGGAACAGAAGCAGATAATGCAGGACAGACAAATGATTATGGATAAGCCGCCGGAAGACTTTAGCACAGAGGAAGAGGACAGACTGGAAGAGCTTGCGATGGACCAATCGAAACTGGCGGAGATTTTGTCGGATGTGGTGAACGATTTTACTAATCTGGACCTTCAGGATTTTGGGGACGACGCTATGGTTGAATCGATGAAAAGTCTCTACGAGGAGGCCGACGAGCTTGCTCAAAAGGCAATGGAAGCCGCGGATATGCGTCAAGCGCGAGTGGACGCCCATCGGCTGGAAACTGAAGAGGTGGAGATGGCCGAGGAGCTAA
>CAZLIO010000435.1:0-4011 GCA_964559025.1 uncultured Pirellulales bacterium
AACTAAAAAAAGTGAATATGTTTCTGATCGCCGTGATGCTTTTAAGTTACTCAACTTTTTCGGTGACCACTTGAAGGATTTGTTTTTCCCGTCGCAGCAATAGTTTTCCGAGGCTGGGCAGACTGAGCTTGTAAAAGAAGATAAGGAGGGCCAATATTACGATTGAGAGCACGAGGTTCACCGGTCCGGCCGGCAGCCAGCCCAAGCGGGACATGAGCAGACCAATTGCTGGTGGAATAAACATAGGACCCATAGCCGTTGGAATTAACAATCGCGATATAAAAATCAGGAAGCTCGTCATGGCGGAGGTTTTAGTCTTCCTCATAGTCCCCGGGGCGATATGATAAGGAACGAGTACGGATATCATGTTGCCCGCTATGCTGAGCAGTAAGAAGGTCGCCACCAACTGCAAGCCGGCGGCAAATATGATGATAAACGAGATACGCAGGGCGATTTTAATAAGCAAGAGGAAAGTTAATCCAATTCCTATGGCAATCGGCAGGAGTGCAAGGTTTTTTCCCAGCAAAATTTGTCTTCGCGGCACCGGCAGCAACACGAGTTGACGAAATCCGCCCCGATCGAAACCGAACTGGTTGAACATGAGATGACTCATACCGAGAAACGTAAATACGACGGGGCCGCCGGCGACAAACAATTTGAAGTTGTCGGTGAGGTTGGACATACGCCGCGCGAAGAACATAGTTCCAAAAAGCAGCAGCAAGATAAAATTAGTAGCCAGCGCCATCTTCACTTCGGGCGCCCGCGTCAGGGAACGGAAGAAGGCCAGCGCCAGCGCCGCAGCTTCGTCGGGAGTACCGGGTAGCTGCCTCTCAAGGAAGTTCTTCCTGACAGTGAGGGTCTTCTCGGCTTTCGGTCTTTGTTTCGACCTCCTGCCAGTTGCATGTCCCATGTAGAAACGAATGGTCGAGCGGTAGGCCCTTCTCAAACCCAATCCACCAATGACGAACACGCCGGCCGCACCTAACACGGCGGGCAAGGCATTTCCCATGCCCAGCGACATCGCACCGTTGCCAACCCACAGGAAGGGCACAACCTTATGCGCTACTAAGACCGCATGGGGAATGGGCTTGCCTTCCCGGCCCTCGGGGCGTTTCGTCGTCTGTTCGTCCAATGGTGCCGATTTCGTCGTGTCGGGTCTGTGCTTTTTACGATCGTGCATGAGGTTGTTAATGATATTTGGAAGTTGTACAAGCACAATGAATGAAAAGGTGACGACGGCAATAATGGCGCGGCGTCGCCGCTTGTTCACCATTAGCGCGGCCAGCCAGCCGCGCAGACAATAAGTCCACGCCGTGATCATGAAGACCAAACCGAGCACTAACGGAAACATCAAGATCATTAACCATTGCCCTCTGAGGAGCAATCCCAGGCAAAGACCCAGAATTAAAGGCAGGAACAGAATAATGCTAATAGTCAGGTGCGAGGCAAGATAATTCACCAGGAAAATATCTCTGAGTGAGATCGGCAGGTGCAGCATCCGGCTGATATCGATTGTCTCGGAACGCTGGATCTCCGAAACTAGTCCAATCATCCAGGCAAACAGAAACACACCAATGAACATATCCCACATAAGAAGCAAACGTAGAGGCGTCGCTTCAACCAGCAAAAAGAAACCAATCAGCACGCCGGCAACACCGCTCACAAAACCTAAGACAAGCAGAACCACAGCTACGATCATTATCAGCACGGCATTCAACTGACCGCGGTGAGACCATTGATTTCGGGTCAAGCGCCAGCGCAGCCAGATGATTGTGCGAAGTTGGCTCCAGTCCATCTAATCCTCCAGCCAGCTTAGCTTCTGTTGCTCGATGTTATCGCTGCCGACGGCCTCCAGAAACCGTTCCTCCAGCGACCCGCCGGCGCGAATCTTGTCCATCGTGCCCTGATGCACGAGCTTGCCCTCGACAATAATCCCGACGTCTGTGCAGAGCCTTTCGACAATCTCCAGAATATGCGATGTCAGGAACACGGTCGCACCGCGCTCAACGCAACGCTTCAATGTGTCTCGCAGCACGCGAGAGGCAACGGCATCGACGCCCTCAAACGGTTCATCGAGAAACAGCAGGTCCGGATTCGGAATCAGCGCCGCCGCCAGCGTAAGTTTCTTCTTCATCCCATGTGAGTATTCGAGCGTAAGCTTCTTCTCCTCACTATCCAGGTTCATCATGGTCAACAGCTCCCGGCAACGTTCGCGGACCGTCGCAATGGGCATCTTATACATACGTCCTATGAAGGTCAGATATTCCCGTGCTGTCAGATTATCGAATAGAGCCAGCTCCTCGGGCACCACACCAACACGGCGTTTGATCTGCCTGGCTTTGTCGGGGTCTTCTACTTTCTCGCCCAGGATGCACATCGTGCCGGATGTGGGGGCCAGCAGACCCGTAAGCATTTTGATGGTCGTCGATTTGCCCGCGCCGTTTGGACCGAGAAAGCCGTAGAACTTCCCGGCTTCCACGCGTAAGTCGAGACCGTCAACAGCACGCAGGTCGCCAAAGCAGCGAGTGAGTCCGTTGGTTTCGATAGCAAGGGTCATAACGACCGTCGAGTCTATCAATCACAGGCCGAAAAAGCAAGGCTGTTTAATTGGGTATGATCTGCACTGTCAGAGGATTCGTTTGGCCAGCGGCAGATTCCTGATGAAGTTAGCGAGCGCAAAACACAACGGCACTGCAATAAATACGGCCAAAGCGAATTTCAAAAGCGGGTATAAGCTGATATTTCTCATCGCGATTGTCACAAGGACTACAACCGGTGCATGGATAATATAAGCAGTGTATACGCTGGCGGACATCGCTTTAGCTGCTCCTCCCTGCCGATTGAACAGCTTGCGAAACAAAAACATCAGCGCAATAATCATCGCAACACCGGTAAACTGCTCCCAGACAGCATACCCAAAGCATTGCCAGTGAAGGCCGCCTGTAAATGAAGTCACATCACCTTTGAGTGCCCCGCCTAAAACGAACAACACAGGAAAGAATATCAGAATAAGAAGCAATGCGATACAAAGCCACAATTTACCCATAGCATCGGGTATCCGCACCAGCCAATTGCGCCGATAGGCTATGATTCCGACAATAAACATACAAATATATTGAGGGAAAAAGGGAAATTGAAAATTCAAAGGTTCGAAACTCCAGCCGATCGGAAGCCATATCCGCACGATGAAGGTAACAGCACTCAGGGCAAGGGCGAATAAAGCTATGGCCAAATTGCCCGGCAATTTACCGCCATCCTGAACAGGACAAGCAGGAGCTTTCGCAAACAGCCGCCACAGAACATAAAAACCAGCGAATATCAGCAGGGCCTCGACAAACCACAACGGGCCGGTACCAACATGAAACCTCCTGTAATAAATAGATAAAAACTCAGGGTAAGAGCCGACGAATTGAAGAGTGCTGCCCTGTTCAAGAGCGCCGGCCTGCATAAGAGGATATGCCATGAGCGGGCCAATGACAAAATCGTAGCACAATATAGGAATGCCCAGACGCAGAAGCCTGTCTTTGAGAAACCGCCGGGGCCCTTTGCGGTCGTACGAACCGGGAGTGAAGTAACCCGAAATCAAAAAAAACAAGCCCATCGAAAAGGCCTGGACCGTCCCGTTATGCCATGTGAGCACGACAAATGAAATCGTGTCCGGCTCGCTCTCTCTATAATACCACCCCCCGGCACCCCCGTAAGTGATTGACAGGTGAAGCATCATTATCAGCGTAATAAGCAGGATTCTCAGGTTATCAACGAAGAATAGGCGGGCTCTTTCCATATCTTATTACTGAATCAAAGTGCCTTCCTCATGTTTGATATGACAGGCCTCACTTATACATCTTATCGAAATAGCCCTGGGCGCTGACCACCGCCGCTCGCATCATATCTTCAGCTTTAGCGGTTTCTCGTTTGGCTAATACCTTCATCAGCCCGGCTGTATCTAATTCTCGCGCCGCCTTCTCACACGCCTCCCAGCTCAGCACGCTCCTTACCACTCTGTCGATG
>CAZLIO010000436.1:0-4009 GCA_964559025.1 uncultured Pirellulales bacterium
TCTACATGGTGCACAAACACGCCGATCCCGGTAAAGATGATGACAGGTGGCTCTATCTGCCCGACCTTGACCTGGATAGGCGCATTGCAGCCGGTGACAAACGCACAAGTTTTGTCGGTTCCGACTTCTTATACGAAGATGTCTCAGGCCGAAGCCTTAAAGAGGACACTCACGAGCTTGTCGAAACTACCGACAAACTGTTCGTAATCAAAAATGTCCCGAAAAAGCCTGATACGGTGGAATTTAGCTATTTCAACGTCTCGATAGACCGCAAAACTTATGTGCCTATGAAAATGGAGTTTTACGACAAGGAAAATAAACTCTACCGTGTTATCGGGTCTCAGAAAGTTGAAAAAATTCAGGACTTTCCCACAGTAGTCAAGTCGGTTGTTTCAAACCTCAAGACCGGCAGCAAGACGGAAATGGAATTTACCGATGTAAAATACAATATAGAACTCGAAGACATCTTTCAGGAAAGATACCTGCGCAGACCGCCAAGGGAGGCAATAAAATAAAAACTGCTGTTTTTAAAAACAGGTTGATTTCTATGTTAAGGCTGTTTATTTTATAATAGCAAATATTGGATTTGATTATGAACCCTTAAAAGGTGAGCAAAAGAAGCAGGGATAATACCTGAATTTGTGAAGAAAAAGTTTTAAGCAATATTATTACTATGATTAATATAGAAAAAGTCAAACCAGAGATTGAACGGTTATGCCGGCGTCTGCCGGTTAAACGTTTAGGTCTGTTTGGTTCTGCTTTGGGCCAAAATTTTTCTCAAACTAGTGACATCGACGTTTTGGTGATTTTTGATTCGAGCGAGAATATCGATCTCTTCGACAAGTATTTTGAATTAAAAGAGCAGCTGGAAGAAATATTTGAACGAGAGGTTGACCTGATTGTTGATAGAAAATTCAAAAACCCCGTTTTAAGAGAATCTATCGACAGGACGAGGATAGTCATTTATGAACGATGATACAAGAAAAAATCTTATCGATATCCTTCAGGCAACCGAGGAGATACAAGACTTTGTTTGCGGAATGGATTTCAAGGCATACCAAAACAATTCCGTTACTAAAAGGGCCGTCGAAAGAGACTTTGAAATCATTGGAGAAGCTCTTAACAGGATTAAATACACAGATAATGAGTTACTGGAAAAGATTTCCGAGCATCACCGCATCATAGGATTCAGAAACATCTTAATTCATGGCTATGATATTGTTGATGAGGCCATTGTGTGGCAAGCCGTTACAAAACACCTGCCGATTTTAATTAGAGAAGTAAAAGAAATACTGAGCGCCTAAGAAAATAATCCTGAAGTTGATATGACGTGCTTTTGTTAGTGGCAAGACCACCGAAGGCGGCTGATTTGTAGTTTTGGGATATTGCAAAATGGGTGCTAAGTTATTCGCACGTTTGGCGATTTGTGTGTTTCTTTCTTTGCCTGTTATGGCACAGGAAGATAACGCGAACCATTTTTCCTCGTTGCTGTCAAACCTGGAATTTCACGGCTTTTACGAGATGCGAGCCGGATATCGACTAAGAGAAGACAAGTACGAAAAAGATATGTCGATTATGGAAAATCGCCTCCAGCTCGATTTGTCCTCATACCCTGATTGGGGCGACCTGAAAGTCAAGGGTGACGTGTTCGGCGATTTGGTTACCGAAGAGGTTGACTTTGACCTGCGTGAGGCCAACATATTCGTCAGACCTCTTGACTTTATGGACCTGAAAGTTGGAAGGCAGATTTTGACCTGGGGAACAGGGGACCTAATCTTCATCAATGACCTGTTCCCCAAGGACTGGCAGTCTTTCTTTATTGGCAGGGACACCGAATATTTGAAAGCGCCGTCGGATGCCCTCAAGGTCAGTCTGTTTGGCGACTGGGCCAATCTTGATATCGTTTATACACCTCAATTCGACCCTGACCGCTTTATAGATGGCAGCCGTCTTTCATACTGGAATTCGAATCTCAGCAGACTGGCAGGCGAGGATGCTGTAATCCATACTGACAAACCCAATCGCTGGTTCGGGGATTCTGAGCTTGCAGCCAGGCTATATAAGAACATCAACAATTATGAGTTTGCCCTTTACGGCTATCGTGGTTACTGGAAAAGTCCCGGTGGACAGAATGTTGCGAGCCAGGCAATCTTCCCTGACTTAAATGTCTATGGTGCAAGCATTCGCGGGGCAATCGGTAAAGGAATAGGCAATATGGAAGTTGGCTATTACGAATCAGCCGATGACCTGAGCGGCAAAAACAACCTCATTGATAATTCCCAAATGCGGTACCTCGTCGGCTATACACAGGAAATCGCAAGAGACTTTACAGCCGGCCTTCAGTATTACGTCGAGCAGATGCTGGATTACAGCCAATACAAGAGCAATTTAATATCCGGACCTGCTCGGGATAGATACAGACATTTGATAACCTTGCGTCTGACAAAGCTTTTGATGAATCAGAATCTGAGATGTTCACTCTTCACCTATTTTTCACCTTCGGACAAGGATGTTCATATGCGCCCGAACATCAATTACAAGCTCAATGACAACCTGGCCTTAGAGATTGGCGGAAATATATTCTTCGGCGACTACCCGAACACTTTCTTCGGGCAGTTCCCGAATAATACAAATGTGTACGCAGCTCTGCGCTATAGTTTCTAAGGACTGGTAAAGATAATTTATTTACAAGTTCTAAACCTCATCTGTTTCCGGCGTGCTTTCCTGTTCGGGCACCACTACCACGTTAACGCTAACAATCAAATCATCAGCGAACTTAAGCGTCACGGCATGCGTCCCGACCTGTTTTATATGTTCGGGCAATTGCACAACCTCGTCGGCAACTTCAAATCCCTGCTCCCGAAGATTAGCCGCTATCTGCCGTTCAGTAACCGAGCCGAATAAATGCCCCTGCACGTTAGCTTTGGCGGCCACAACAGCCTCTGCCCCTTCCACCGCCTTGGCTGCATCTTCGAGTCGTTTGCTATCATGGATCCGTTGCTCTGCACGCTTGGCCTTTTCATCGGCTATTGCTCTAATGCTGGACTCGGTTGCAACCTTACCAATACCTTGCGGCAGCAAATAATTTCTCGCATATCCGACGTTGACTTCTACAACGTCGCCGAGCCAGCCAAGTTTCTCAACATCCTCACAAAGCAAAACCTTCATCCTGTTTGACATTTTTGTCCCCTTGTACATTTTTTCCACATTAAATATGCACCAATCAAACAGTAAACGGCAGTAACGCCATGTACCTGGCACGCTTGATTGCCTTTTTCGCCTTTCTTTGACAGCCGGCGCAGTTGCCGCTGCGCTTACGCGAGTATATTTTGCCGCGATTGGTTAAAAGCTTCTGCAGTGTACCAATATCTTTGTAGTCAACGTACTTTATACCTCGTCTGCAAAAACGACATTGTGTCTGTTCGCGGGCTCCTGCAAAGCCTGGTTTTCTTCTGTTATTATTTCTTCTTGTATCACTTCTTCTTGTATCACTTCTTTCTATCATCTTTTACCTCTATCAATTGACTATTTTCTATTGTCTATTTACTATTGTTACGAGCTTGGGGATTTAGTTTCTTGCTTTTCAATAGTCAATAATAAATAGACAATAATCGATTTAAAACGGTATATCATCCTCGGACGTCTGCTGCTTTACCTCGGAATCTGTTCTATTTACGCTTTGCCCGGCACCACCACTGCCTCCGCCGATAAACTCAAAATTCATAACAGTAACTCTGTGCTTACTCCGCTTCGAGCCGTCTTGAGCCTCCCAGCTATCGAAAGTCAGGCGCCCTTCAATAAACAGAGGATTTCCCTTTTTGCAGTACTTGTTGATTACCTCAGCTCTCTTGCCGAACATCCGGCAGTCCACAAAACACGTTTCGTCACGTTGACTACCGTCCTGGCCCGTCCACTTGCGGTTCGTCGCCAGCCCAAAATCAACCACCGGCGTCTGGTTCGGTGTATACGACAGCTGCGGATCACGGGTCAGATTGCCCATTAGCAAAAT
>CAZLIO010000437.1:0-4006 GCA_964559025.1 uncultured Pirellulales bacterium
TTTAAGGGCTTTTGCATCTTTGAAATACGTATCGAGCTTGCTAAAATCAATATTTTCGAGCTTAAAGTCACACGGGTCAAAAACGGCAGGCTTTTCCCGGACAACAGGCTCGGCAATACTGCCCGGCGTTGAGCGCTTCTGGTTGAATTTGATATTGGAGAGCTCGACCTGCTCCATTACCAGCTTGCCCAGAGACAGGTTATACAAGCTCGCATCTGCAGCGATTTTCTCTATTGAGACTTGATTGTTTTGAGGATTCTGGGGGTCAGTAACCTGTATTCCCGAGGCTGAGACGGAACCTGTCAGGGCAGAGAGATTGAGGTTTTCGAGATTGACTTCGGCTCCATTGGCCTGCGTCATTTTGCCGGAGGCATAATCTTTAATTGTGCTGTCTTTGATTAAAGTTGTCGCAATCACTGATGCGGCAAGGACCAGAACGGCCAGGGCTACTCCTGCCTTGCGGACGTACTTTGTCTTTTTTGTGAAGAGCGACTTGGCGTCTTTTGTGCGTTTGCCAACCAGCAGCCTGTCCACGATGCGCACCCAGCGATTGGAATACCATTTTTTGAACTTATCAGAACCTTCTTCGAATTTTAGCAACTTACGGCGAAAGCCTATGACAGAGCGGGCCACAAACAGTCCGGCTACAGCGCCTATAACCGGACCGAGGACAACTGCACCGGCAACAGAGTATCTATTGAAATCGGTTATTCCTATTAACGGCACTGATTCCAAGAAGCGCAATATAAAAGATAGATAACTTTGAATCCAGGCACCCACATGATACAGGACCGGTGCCGCTGCGAAGCAGAGAGACTTGGCTAATGCTCCTGACAAAAGGAAAAGGCCGGTGTGTATATTCAAGACCAGCACCACGATTATCAGTGCTGTGTGAAGGCCGGACCAGCCCGGGACCAGGCCGAACGAGAAACCCAGCATTATCGACAGGAAGATAACGACAGGGGAGACGCCACCCCGGAGTACCGCTAAAAATTTGCGTATGGTTTTTGGAAGAATCATATCTGCACCTCTTTCTGAAAATAATATACTCAGTTATAGTTTCATATCCGCCGGGTGATTTTACCAAATCAAAAGGAAACACGACAACAGAAATTACAACTTTTTCTACAATTGTTTTTTTCAGAGCAAATTAGTCTATGTATTTGAAGGTCTTTAAATAGCGGTTAAAAGTCGCGGAAGGGCCTTCTTGGCTCGGCCTGGGCCATAAGTTTTTTCCAGGCACCGAAGCGGGCCTTTACTGTGGCCAATACCTCAGGTTTTTGCCTTGAAAGGTCGTTCTTTTCACCGATATCTTTTGAAAGGTCGAACAGGCCCGAACCACGCGATGATTCGACCCATTTGAAATTTCCCACGCGTGCCGCCTTGTTACTGCGGTGCTGCCAGAACATCTCGCTGCGAGGCGATTTCTGTCTGCCTGCCAGCACAGCCGTCATATCGAAGCCATCAAGGGGCACGCCTTTGGGCGGCCTGATACCTGCGGCGCTACTGAGCATTGGGAAAATCTCCATAGAGGTCAGGAATTCGCTGCAGACGGTGCCAGCCGGGATTATACCCGGCCAGCGGCAAATGGCCGGTACGCGGAGTCCGCCCTCGAACATATCGCCCTTATTACCGCGAAGCGGGCCGTTATCCGCGGTGCCGGAGCCGCCGTTGTCGGAGAAGAAGATGACGATAGTGTTATCGGCTTTGCCGAGCTCATCCAGCATGTCCAGCATTTTGCCGATGGCCTCGTCCATATAGGTAACAGCGGCCATATATCGCATACGTCTTGCCTTTTTAGTGTTGGCGTCTTTCGGGTCATACTCGCCATAGTGTTTGCGAATGTATTCCAGCGGGGCCTGCACGCCGGGCCGGGGACGATTTAGGTTGGAGGCGCCATGCGGGGCGTTAAAGGGCACGTAGCAAAAAAAAGGCTTGTCCTTATGCTTTTTAATGAAACGCAGTGCCTCCCGCCGGAAAAGGTCCGTGGCGTATGTCCCTTTGTCCTCTGTAGTCAGCTTATCGCCACGCCGCATTGAGTGTACTCCGTATCGTTCGTGGGTCCAGTAGTCGATACCGGTGTTGGTGAAACCGTAGAACTCGTCAAATCCTCGCTGGAGCGGCAGAAAACGGTGTAGTTGTCCGAGGTCCCACTTGCCGAATATGCCGCTGGTATAGCCTGCTTTTTGCAAGACTCGGGGAATCAGCACCTCGCGGGTGTCCATTCCTAATATCATCTCAGGCGAGATGGCGTATTCATCCGGGGTATAGAGGTGGTCGTTATCGACCAGATAGTTGCGGTACATATCGTAGGTGCCGTTGCGTTGCGGGTATCGGCCGGTGAGCAGACTGCCGCGTGAGGGCGTGCAGGCCGGCCAGGTAACGTAAAAGTTTGTCAGCCGAACCCCGCCGGCAGCCAGCCGGTCAAGGTTGGGCGTCTTCACTTCTCTGCTTCCATAGCAGCCGAGGTCATTGTAACCCTGGTCATCGGAGACGATGAGCAATACGTTGGGAGGTTTGCTGCCCGCAGGTTTCCTGGTGAAGACACTGTGTTCTGCGGTCTCACTGTTTACGCATCCCTGGAGGGTCATTGCTGCCGCACCGAGGCCCGCCTTCTTTATAAAATCACGTCGGTTGAACGATAAATCCTGCATAGTTACCACCTTTCAAACACTTTTCCCTGACACGCCTGTCAGAAGCGTGCGTTTCCACATTCCCGTTTAATAGTTTTAGAAACATGTTTCTACTTCTCCATCCACCCTCCGCATCAGAGCTACTGTGGAGGACGTGTGGACTTAGCGCCTATCCGAATAACCCGCTCTATTGCGGCCTGCTGCAAAGCCCGATGCCTGCGTTGTCGGTGAAAAAATGTTCTCAACGTGGAGAAAACCACTTCTGGCGAGCATTTTTGGCCTGCCGCCTTGGCCTCGGACTTTTCGCTCGGCCTCATAACGACCCGGTTATTCGGATAAGCTCTTAATTCTATGGGATTTTAGGCAAAAAGGGAATATTTAGCTGTATTTTTCCTTGCTTGTCCATTATTGAACCGGTATGACTCACTAAGCTGCCGTGTTCTTGCTACCAATCGGCTGGGGTACTACTGAGGAGAGAACGCTAATTATAGAATTTAATCCTTATGAAGGAATCGAAATATGACGGTGTTATTGAAATCAATCGCCACTCCTATTGTTTGGGTTTTGGCCCTTATGTTCCTCGGTTTGATACTTACCAGACAGTTGCCAAAAAAACTACGATATAAACTTGGAAGATTTTCCTTATTTCTGGGGATGTGTATGCTATTTCTCTTTAGCATTCAACCAGTGTCGAACTTACTCGTCTATTCTTTGGAGTGTCAATACCAGCTGCCTTCCGAGGAGATTCTGTCTAACTTAGATGTAGTGGTTATCCTGGGTGGAGGTATGCACATGTCAGGCGGATTTCGGGAATATCCTGAGGTGGGGGGAGTTACCTATTCGCGGTTGTTTAATGGTATCAGAATCTTTAAGCAAAGTGGTGCAAGAACATTAGCTCTATGCGGCGGTAGTCTGAAACCAAGCACCGAAAGCGAAGCCGAAGTTATGAAGGCTTTAGCGTTGGAATCAGGAATACAGGAAAACAAGATTATCACCGAGACAGAGTCACGCAATACAATGGAAAATGCTGCTGAGCTTGCAAAATTACTTTCTTCAACGGAAAAAAGGCGAATTGGACTTGTAACTTCAGCTTTGCATATACTACGTTCAGAAAAAGCATTTAGAAAGCAGCTCCCCAACGATACTATTGTGCCTATTCCAGTAAATTATATCTATTCTCCGGACCAATATAATCTCATAAGTTTTGTCCCATCCGCCGATGCTTTTGCAACGAGTCATTACGCGCTCCACGAATGGATTGGAATAATCTGGTACTTCCTTAGGTACTGACCTTAGATACTCAAACTGACCGATTTAGGATTGAATACTCCTGTAAGAAGCGTATGTACCCATATTAATCATAACTGTTCCTT
>CAZLIO010000438.1:0-3295 GCA_964559025.1 uncultured Pirellulales bacterium
TCAGCTTGTGGAGGGCGAAACGTATCCTCTCGGCTTTATAGCTAAGTCTGACCAGGAAAGGGAAATGGTGGTCTTAATCCAACTCTACAAACCGGAAGGTGCTCAGTGGATCGACATTGTATTGGAGCGGGTAGTGCTAACCACCGAGCCGCAGACGTTCTTTTTAGAATACACACATGAAGACGAATCGACCGAGGACCATCCAGATTGGTCTGTGAATATGTATTTGATGCTAAAGGGTGCCTGGTGGGGCATGGTAGGTGATGACCTGAACACAAAAGTATGGATTGATTGGGTGTACTTTGGTGCTGAGCCTGAAGTCCAGTCACGTGGCCGTGCCGTGAACCCAACTCCGGCTGATGGTGACATAGTTGAGGACACATGGGTTAATCTTACCTGGTTTCCGGGGGATTTTGCGGTCTCACATGATGTTTATTTGGGCGAAAATTTTGACGATGTGAACGATGGTCTCGGCGATACTTTCCAGGTTAACCAGGGCTCGACCTCTTTTATTGTCGGCTTTCCCGGATTTCCTTATCCGGACGGTCTTGTTCCAGGCACAACTTACTATTGGCGAATCGATGAGGTCAATGACACCGACCCGAACAGTCCCTGGAAAGGTCCTGTCTGGAGCTTTACTGTTCCTTCCAGGATTGCGTACGACCCTAATCCACCTGATGGGGCCAAATTTGTGGACCCGAATGCAATCCTTAGCTGGGCCCCAGGGTTCGGTTCGAAATTGCATACCATATATTTCGGCGACAACCTTGACGATGTGAACAATGCTGTTGTTGGTGTGCCCCGGGCGGAAACAACCTATAGACCCGGCACACTTGAATTAGAGAAGACTTATTATTGGCGGGTCGATGAGTTTAGCGGCGCCGCCACAGAGAAAGGCGAGGTCTGGAGCTTCACGGTTACCAAGGCCGGCGGCGGTCTCAAGGCAGAGTACTTCAACAACACAACCCTCAGTGGTGAGCCGGTGCTGACACGCCTGGACCCCGAAATCGACTTTAACTGGGGTAACGCTGACGTGCCCGGAACGAACTCTCCCGATGCGAGTATCAATGTTGATAACTTTTCGGCCCGCTGGAGCGGCGAGCTTGAGGTGGACCTGACGGACACGTATATTTTCCAAATTACCGCCAACAACGGCTTCAGGCTGTGGCTGGATGGAAAGCCCATTATCGATTTTTGGAACAATGGCACTACAAGCAATCGCCTGAGCGAACCGATCGAACTGGTAGGTGGCGATACCCACTCAATTCGGATGGAGTATTTTGAAGGCGAGGACACGGCGATTGCTCAGTTGTTCTGGGAGAGCAGCGTGCGGGAACAGCAGATAATTCCCAGCGGTGCGCTGCAGCCTCCGTTGAAGGCCGGGAGTCCGAGTCCGTCTAATAGTGCCGTGGATGTAAAGCAGATACAGGTTCTTAGCTGGAGTCCGGGAGACAATACCGCTTCGCATCAGGTGTATTTCGGTACTGATGAAGAGGCTGTGAAAAATGCCAATACAGATTCGCCGGAATACAAAGGCACCAGAAACCTTGGCTCCGAGAGCTATGACGCCGGACAACTTGAGTGGGGTACTACTTACTACTGGCGTGTTGATGAAGTCAAGGACGACAGTACGATACAGACGGGTAATATCTGGAACTTTACGACAGCCAACTTTCTTATTGTGGACGATTTTGAGGACTATGATGCCGGTGACAACCAGATATGGTTCACCTGGCATGACGGGCTTGGCTTTGGCACTCCGGGTACTGAAGGTTACTTTGCCGGTAATGGGACCGGCTCTATGGTTGGCGATGAAACCACGGGTTCTTATACTGAGGAAACTATCGTTCACGGAGGCAACCAATCGATGCCTGTATTCTATGACAACAGCGTCCTCAGGTATTCAGAGGTGGAGATGACGCTGACTTATCCGCGTGACTGGACCGAGAATGGTGTTAGCACTTTATCGATTTGGTTCCGTGGCGATTCGGATAATGCTGCTGAGACTTTATATGTTGCTCTCAACGGCATCGCTGTAGTCAATCACGATAATCCTAATGCAGCACAGATAGATGAGTGGACACAATGGGATATTGACCTGCAGGCGTTCGGCATAAACTTAACCAATGTCAATACGATTGCTCTTGGTCTTGGTAACAGGAACAATCCGCAGGCTGGTGGTTCAGGTACAATGTACTTCGATGATATTCGGCTGTATGCTCCACTGCCGGAGCCGGAACCAGAAGCACCATAAGCTGTGTGCCGGTCAAGACGGTCAAGTCGCGATATGAACTTTGTCCTTTGGTTTGGTAGATGCCGTGCCATCTGACAAACGATAGGCTGTCGGGCCCTCAACGGCCCAACAAGTCCGTCTCGAAGGAATTTCTTGTCCGTTAGTGATAAATTTTTGCCTGTTTTTTGAGAAAACTGTGCAGGTTAGACGATATTGATTACATTAAAGCTTTACGTTTAACCATAGCGCACCTCCTTGTGACATAAGGGTTTACATTAAATTAAAAACTACCCCTTATATCGTCATTAAGAGGGGGTGCTTCTTGAATTGAATCTCCCCCAAAAGGTTTCTCAAAAAAATCCCGAAGTTTGAGCTGGAATTATCTTGAAATTGAGATGAAATTACGGTATTATGAGACGTGAAGTTTGCAGGAGTGGTTCAGTGAAGTGTATATGAGAAATCCCGAATGATATCTGTTAAATGGATAGGAGGCGTGTAATGTACGTACCTGATTCCCAAACCACCTCATGGCCGAGCCCGATGGCTCGTCCCCCCTGACCAAAGTGTGTCACCGAGGGTATAAAAGACTTTGCCCATGGATCAAGAAGATCGGAAGTCTGGAGGTTACTGGAAAACCGGCAATGACTTGGAGTGCTATCAAGACTCCATAAGTTTAGGTTTTTTCTTGTGTTCTTATTTGAGATGTGTAATCACCTTGCTAATTCGGTATTGCGATGAATACGTTAGTATTGTTTTATAAAAAGCATGGACATCAGCTCTGTTTCTGTTGATGATTCATTGCTACACAAAAACTCTTATTAGGAGGAATAAAATGTTAGCTAAGAAATGCCTTTTCATAGGAATTTTCACTTTGCTCAGCTTGGGTTTGGCGATTGCGGACCCACCCGCAGTACACCCGCTGACTGGAGAACCCCTGGTGATAGACTGTCTCAGGGGTACTCCTGATGCAATTGACGGCGATCTGAGCGACTGGAATCTGGCCGCGATGACCCCGGCCGTGGTTGATGTGGCAGGGCAAGTGTATACGGGAACGTGGGACGT
>CAZLIO010000438.1:3305-3984 GCA_964559025.1 uncultured Pirellulales bacterium
GAATCTTGAAGCTATGACCCCAGCAATTCTTGATGTGGTAGAGCAATTGTATTCTGGACAGACTACCTGGGACAACCCTGATGACAGCAGCGGAAAGTTCTATATGCTATGGGATGACGAGAACATCTACATGGCAGTGGTGATGAAAGACGATAAGTTATCCATGAATAAAACCGGCGGCGATATCTGGAATGCGGACTGTATAGAAATATTTTTCGCTACGACAAACGCCGTTCCACCACATGATGAACATTACCAGTACGGCTTTAACGCCAATAACCAGACATGGAACTGGTGCAACATGGACGGTGCTGGTCAGAGCGCGATTGATTACCTGCAGGTAGCTTCCACAATAACTTCTGATGGATATATCTGCGAAGCCTCTATCGAATACGGACAGATGCTGTCATTGGACTTTACAGCAGGCAACAACATCGGATTCCACCCTGTATTCGACGACACCGACGATGGTGATAGAGAACTTCAGATGACCTGGACAAGCCGTGAAGCTCATGACCAGAGTCTCGGATTTGGGTATTTGTTTCTCTCCGACGCTGCAGTCACACCGGGATTCAGTAAGGGTCCGAAACCTGCCAACGGTGCCATGATCGAAGACACATGGGTAAATCTTTCGTGGCGTCCGGGGGAATTCGCCGTCTCGCACGATATGTATTTGGGC
>CAZLIO010000439.1:0-3983 GCA_964559025.1 uncultured Pirellulales bacterium
CGGCCAGTTTGAGTTACTGACTCCGTCCAAGAAAGGCCGGATCTTCGATGTTGGTTAATCTGGATCCCCGACTACGACATTCGGGGACAAGCTCAACTGGGCTTTTTGGCGTGTATCTGCTGATACGAAAACGTGCGGTTCTCCGCAAAACTGCCGCCTGCTGGCGGTTTCCTTCGACAGGCTCAGGACAGGTCATGTTTGCCTGCTGGCTAACATACGGGTATTTTAACATATTATCAAATATAGTCAACAAAAAAATGGACAAAAAGCAACTTTTTTTGGCCTACCCTAGCGTGAGTTTACAAGTTAGCAAAAGCAAATTTTGTTAAGGCTTTTGTATTCAAGGGCTTACGAGCGTTTTGGGGCGATGACCTAATTCTGGCGAAAACGAGCCAGTTTGAGCAGATCGTAAAGTTTCTTCTGCGTTTTATTTAAGCGGCTTATCGAGTAAGATAGCTTAGGCGGCTGGCCTTTTCCCTGTGGATAAACGCAGGCAGTCTCACGTATTCCATTGAGTTGTTCCATGAGGTTTTCCGCACTTATAGACATCCCTTTAGCGGCAAGTTCTCGTCTCAACAGACTTACAAGCGTTAAAGCTGCGACACAATAAAATGCGTGAACGCGAATCTTCTGATCAGTCCAGTGCAGCCGGGGATTCCAGCCCAAGAAGTGTGGGTTTTTCATTTCGCGAAAGGCGTGTTCGATTTTGTATTGGGCTCGATAAGCTGCAACTATTTGTTCATCAGTCCATTCATGATTATCTGTGAACAGTATTGTTTTTCCTAAAACCGTTCGGCTTAGTCGTCCGATAGCTTCCTGATCTACACGGTATTTGATTTGTACAAACGCATCCTTTGTCCAGACCGTTGTCTTAATAACTTCATTCATATATTCTCGTTTAAGGATAGTCTTGACTTTCTTTTTAATCCCATCAAGCGTGGGTTTTTTGCCCTTTCGGATTTTGCCTGTTGTCCATCGCTGCAATTTCTTCGTCAGTTCTCTAAGCTCGGCTTTGCATTTTCTGATGTTGTGTCCAATGCCCTGCAGTTGGCCGGCAAGCAGATTTTCGTTGTAAGTAATCAAAATTGTTCTCTCTTCGGCAAATACTTTCTGTCGTGTCCTGTATGCTTTTAGCTCTTGGGGCCCCGGGCCTTTAAGGTCTCGATATTTTCGCAGAGAAATCTTTAGCAATTCTTTACATTGATTCAACTTCAGTGAGCCGACAAAATGCATCTCGGTTGCCTTAAACGCATCTAAATTGTCCTGGGAGTTGTTTCCTTTATCGAATACCAGGGTAATGCGAGGACAGGCCTCAGTGAGCCGTTTATAGCGATTGACCAGTTCGTTAATAACAGAGCTGAACTGTCTGGCATCGTTAATATTACCGCCGTAAACCATGTGCAGCAAAGGAACATGGAAATCGGCTGATGTCATGAGCCCCAAGGAAACCTGACGCAGATCATTACGTTTCTGTTTATTGTGTCCATGCTGGGCCAATTGGCTTTGGGTTTTAGTATTGATGTAGGTGTAAAAATTAGTGGCATCATACAAAAGACAGTTCAAATTGATTTTGAACTCATCCATAATTTTCACCAATAGATCATTCTCGATGTTGATTAGTATTGGCTGTGTGAGTCTGTCCATGTGATTCCAGAAAGCCTGCGAGGTTAATTGTTTTGGCTTAATTACCATAAGGCGAGGTCCGATTGTATTTTTGAACCACTCACCCAGAACAGCTTTGCTGGTTGGTTGAGTAGCGCGATTGATGGCCGCTGTTAGTATGTACTGTCCTATGGTTGGCCCTTGTTTCCTTTTTGCTACATGACTATCAATGATTTGCACGAATTGTAAGCGATTAGCAATATCGAATAAGGCAGCAGTAGCGCCCAATTCAGCGATATAGACTTCTTTAGCCTGTGGAATCTGATCTGCGGCCCGGGCATTTTTGATCATTTTGTCAACGGTTCCCAGGTAAATGGTTTGGACGATTTTAGGTTTTCCATCAACCCGTTTGGAGATTCTGGCATAGTAGTATTTGTGCCCACTGATGATTTTTGGAGTGAGACTTGCCATATTAGGTCATACTTCCACATGATTAGACAAACATAAACATATGTTAAACGTCCTATAATAGCATATATCGACTATATATCCATAGGTACTTTAGAAAATATTTAGGTCATACCTAAATTTTGTAAAAAACACCTCGAAAATACGTCAAAAACCGCATTTTCAGGGATTTTATGAAGGGTAGGAGTAAAAATCTTGTCGGAAATTATGCGTTAACTTGTAAACTCACGCTAGGCGCAGTCGAGAAATCTGTATTTCCTTTGACGTCAAGTGCGGGTTTGGGTAGTGTATAGTTTGAAAGTTTGACGTTTTATATCAGGGGTTACGAATGGTAGGCTAAATGCTTCGCTCTTTCCAAAGATCGGGAATGTAAATGAAATAGCATTTTAACTTAGGGGACATGATGTCAGATTTTACTGATTTAGAATCGCTATACAAGTATCTAGAAGAACATGCAATAGATTATAAGTACTCACACCAGATCGGAGACTTGTTTCAAAAAGTAAGAGACTTCAGCCAGAAGGCAAATAGGTCCGACCAAGCCGAGAAGGCTCAATGGGAAATCGACTTTTTCAACTTTATGTTGGAGAAAGGTAAAGCGAAACCTTATTTCACAAAAACCGACGACAAAGGTCAGATTATTGAGTATCCCAGTTTCGGCAGATTTGATGATTCGAGCTACGCATATTTGATTGAAAGACTAGAGAATACGAAGAACTCGGTTCTAAAAGCACGTTACGCTCACATACTTTGGTGTAGCCCGAAGAAGCATACTAAATATGGAAAGATTGCTATAGATTCCTACTTATTGCTGGTGGGCGTATATGAAGAAAAAGACCAAAAAGCTCCTCAAGACCACTTCGGATTGGAAGTGTTACGCCTTATCAGGAATGCTTATGAGATTGCGTGCGAAGCACGATACAAAATTGAGGAAATAAAATCCGAATTCAAAAGATTAGTGAAGAGTTTCAATTTTACCAGTAGCAGTTCACTTAAAGTCAGAGCTGACCTGAGTCGAGTAATGTTAACCGACAAGAGGAGGTTTTCGAACGATGATTTCGCTGGTTTTCAAGATGTATACTGGCAGATAGGCCAGTCCTTCATAAAAGAAAGTAAGTTTCATAGGGCTATAGATATCCTAAATCTGGGACAAAAAATAGATGGAAAGTTAGGAACCCAAACCTACGAATGGGTGCGGAAAATAGCAGAGTCCTACGAGAGTTTGATGAAGCAGAGGGAAAAGGGTGATTTGGCCGCACCACACTTCTGCCAATTAGCGATAGAAAACTACAAGAAAGTTGGTGACAAGTCTAAAATTGAGGAGTTAGAGAAGAAATACATCGAGCTTAAAAACTCGATGAAATTTCAAGAATTTGAGTTCGAGATAGACCTAACAGAAACCGTAAACAAAAGCGAAAAATTAGCAGAGGAACTGATGAAAAGAAGCTCGGAAGAAATCATTGAGTTTCTAATGTTTAACAAGAATCTTCTGCCGAGATACAAAGATGTTGAGAAATGTTCCGAGGAGCAGAATAAAAAATCTGTTTTTCAACAGTTTGTACCAAAAACGATAATGGACCAACGCGGACATCCAGCACAGAATTTTTCGGATGAGGATGAAAAGAAATATTACGCCATCCTTGGGGAATACACACGGCAAATTGAAATGAGCAGAAGATATTTTATAAATGCAATTTTCTTAGCAGCGATTCGGAAAAATAAGATATCTTCAAAAGTTCTTTTAGAATTTTTAAAGAGGCATTCCTGGTTTGGCAAAAACCTTTCAAAAAAATTTCCAACTAAAAGAGCAATAACATATAACTGGCTCAATCTAATTGCCCCAGCTTTGAATGAATATTTTATACAGATGGACTGCTATTTTGCTAATCCAAAATATCAGCCAGACTTCGTTC
>CAZLIO010000440.1:0-3976 GCA_964559025.1 uncultured Pirellulales bacterium
AATGGGACACGTGAGGGATTTGCCTTCAAAGGGTCTCAACGTTGATATAGAAAATAATTTCGAGCCGACTTACGAGGTAATGCCCGGCAAGAAACGAACCGTAATATCGTTAAAGGCAGCAGCAAAGAAATGTGATAAGCTGTTTCTGGCCACCGACCTTGACCGTGAGGGCGAAGCAATAGCCTGGCACCTTGCGGAAATTCTTGGCATACCCGAAGAAAAAACCTACCGCGTTATCTTTAATGCCATAACTCAATCGACTATACAGCGTGCCTTTGCCGACCCCGGCAAGCTCAATATGGACAAGGTTATGGCCCAGCAGACCCGGCGAATCCTCGACAGGATTGTCGGCTATCAGATAAGCCCGCTGCTTTGGAAAAAAGTTACACGCGGTTTGTCGGCCGGCCGCGTCCAGTCAGTTGCCGTCAAAATAGTCGTCGAGAAAGAAAGAGAAATTCGCCGGTTCGAGCCTGTCGAATACTGGCTTATACCGGCGGTGTTCACTACCGACCTGCAAAGCAGCTACGGCCGGGAATGGCTTGATTTTATTACGCCAAAAACTGAAGACGACAATCCCCCCACAATTGCCAAACAGGATAAATGGCTTACAGAGCACAATGCCTTTAAGGCCGAGTTGTACAAGGTTAATGATGAGAAGTTCGAGGCATCGAAGACCGAAGAAGCCGGGCGGATATTTGAAGCCCTGAAGGATGCGGAGTTTAAGATAGCGGACATAGAAAAGAAGGAATCCGTTTCGCGCCCTTCGGCTCCCTTTATAACCTCGACCTTACAGCAGGCAGCGGCAAATCGGTTAGGCTTTACCGCGAAAAAAACTATGGCCATGGCCCAGCAGTTGTATGAGGGCATCGACTTAGGCTCGATGGGTTTTCTGGGCCTTATTACATATATGAGAACGGACAGCACGCATTTGTCGGATGAAGCTATCAAAGAAGTACGAAATTATATCAGTATGCACCTCGGCCCGGATTACCTTCCTGCCAAACCGAAGGTTTATGCCTCTAAAAAGGCCGCCCAGCAGGCCCATGAAGCCATCCGTCCGACGGACGTTGACTTTACACCCTCCGATATAAAGCCGTTCCTTACTGACCAGCAGTTCAAACTCTATGATCTTGTCTGGCGCCGTTTTGTCGCCTGCCAGATGGCCCCGGCCAAATGGAATGTAACAAATCTGAATATCACAGCACAGACCTCAGTGGGCCAATGCTGCTATAAAAGCGCTGGAAGAGTGCTGGTCTTTGACGGCTTTACAAAAATCTGGCTGACAGCGTCAAACGAACAGCAGTTGCCCGCAACGGAAGTCGGCCAAAAATTAGAGGCAGTTGATATCAAGGCTGAGCAGCATTTCACAAAACCACCGCCTCGATATACCGAGGCCGGACTGATAAAGACACTCGAAAAAGAAGGTGTCGGCAGACCAAGCACATACGCCGCGATAATATCCACAATACAGGACCGTGGCTACGTCGAGAAGCAGGACAAAAGATTCTTCGCCACCGACATTGGTGAGGTTGTTACGGACAAACTCAACGAGTATTTCCCGAAAATAATGGATATTGCCTTTACCCGTTATATGGAGGAGCAGCTCGATAAGATAGAAGAGCAGCATCTGGACTGGCTCGCTGTTTTGAAAGACTTCTACCATCCATTCAAGCAGAGCCTTGAGACGGCACAAGCGGAAATGAAACATGCCAAAGCCGAAATGACCCCCAGCGAATATAAATGCCCGAAGTGCGGCCGGCAGCTTGCTTACAGATTCGGCAAAAACGGTAAGTTCCTGAGCTGCTCGACGTATCCGGAATGCAAATTTGCCTGTCCCTGCGACAAGGAAGGCACGATGCTCGAAGAAAAGGTAAGCGAGCATAAATGCCCTCTCTGCGGTAAGCCGATGGTGCATAAAAACGGTCGGTTCGGCCCGTTCCTTGGATGCAGCGGCTATCCAGACTGTAAAACAACCCTCACACTGGACAAGCAAGGCAACGTCCTGCCGCCAAAGCCGCCGCCGGAACCTACTGGAATAAAGTGCTACAAGTGCAAAGACGGTGAGCTGGTAATCAGGCAGAGCAAGAAAGGACCCTTCTTAGGCTGCGGCAGGTTCCCAAAGTGCAGAACCATAATCAGCATCAAGGAGCTGGACCATCTAAAGCAACTGCAGTCAGCCGGGCAATGGCCCCCTGAAACCTGGGAAGAAGCCGACCAAATCCTCGGAAGAAAAAAAGCTAAAGTGCCTGTAAGAATCAAGAAATAACGCGGCTTTCCCAATTGGGAATTCCTTTTTGAGTTCCCGCAAGGCAGGGTCCCACTAACGGGGTAAAGCCGCCTCGTTTGCACATGGCGCTAAATCTTACCAATCCGGTATTGGTGGTCCACTTGGCCAGCTTAATACAAAAGTATTACCAGCCGGATATGCTGAGACCTGTTCAACGTGCGAGTCAACAAACACCGCATTAGCATAACCCTTATTCAGGTCCCCGCTCGGAGCGTTATGGAAGGTGCCGAAGGAGTCAGTGTTACAGGGAGGTGTGGAGCGTAAATTGTTGTCATTGACTGCAGCGCCGTTAATGCCTGGAATACGCCACGAATTCTCCTCAGAGAAGAAAAACACATGCTGCGCATTCTTTACCTGGGATTCCTTCCTGACTTTCTCCATATTGGTACGATATTGTGAGGGCACCGCCCCCCAGGCGTCGCCGTTGAGGTAGGAATTCATCTCGTAACTATATTGAGGTTCGATGGGAATTGTCACGCCGTTACAATTACCGCAGCCCATCATTCTGGCAACAACGTTGAATTCCGGACACAGGTGAATATCCTTGTCCTTCAAATAGGACCACATCTCACCGCCAAGGTCCGGATTTTCGTTAAGATTCTTACTTTTATCGTGCCATCGGCACCCTGTGCCACCATCTTTGTAGAGCCAGGTGAATGAATAAGGAAAAGAGCCGTCATTATCGTCTAAGTACATCCTTGCCGCCAGGCCGTACTGATTCAGGTTGGACCTGCAGAGAATCATCCTTACCTGCTTTTTCGCCCGGTTCAATGCCGGCATCAGTATCGCCATCAGCAGTGCGATAATGGCAATCACCACCAGAAGCTCTATTAACGTAAAACCTTTTCGTTTGTGCATAATAGTTCTCCTGTTCTTCCCCGATTGGGAATTCCTATTTGGGTTCCCGCAAGGCGGGGTCCCACTAACGGCGTAAAGCCGCCTCGTTTGCGTATGGCGTTTTATCTTACCAGTCCGGTATTGGTGGTCCGCATGGCCAGCTTAATACAAAAGTATTACCAGCCGGATATGCTGAAACGCGTTCCACATGCGCGTCCACAAAGACCGCATTAGCGAAACCCTTCTCTATGTCCCCGCTCGGAGCATTGTGGTAGGTGGCGAAGCAATCGGTGTTAGCGGGAGGGGTGGAACGTAAATTGTTATCATTGGTTCCTGCGCCGCTAAGGCCCGGAATAGGAAACGGATTCTCCTCAGAGAAGAAAAACACACGCGACGGATTCACTACCTGGGACTCATTCCGATTTTTCTCGTAGTTGCCACGAAATTGTTGGGGCACATTACCCCATGCATCGCCATTGAGGTAGGAATTCATACAGTAACTATATTGAGGTTCGATGGGAATTGTCACGCCGTCACACCTGCTGCAGCCCACCGATCTGGCAACAACGTAGAATTCCGGACACATGTGAACATCTTTTTCCTTCAGATAGGGCCAGAGTTCGCCGGCACGGTCCGGGTTATCTACAAGATTCTTGGTCTTATCGTGCCATCCACACCCGACGAAACCAAAATCTTTGCAGAGCCAGGTGAATGAATAAGGAAAATAGCCCTCATTATCGTCTAAGTACATCCTCCCCGCCAGGCCGTACTGCTTTAAGTTGTGTCTACACTTAATGTCCCGTACCTGCTTTTTCGCCCGCTGCAGAGCTGGCATCAGTATCGCCATCAGCA
>CAZLIO010000441.1:0-3975 GCA_964559025.1 uncultured Pirellulales bacterium
AACAGATTTTCTTAAATAATATATGCCTAACCTCAATTTTGCAGAAGCCTTTAAAGGTTAACATTGGAGAGAAAGGAATTGCAAACTTATGACCAGCCGTCTCAGACAAAAATGGCTTGGTGTTGCCTTAACGATGGCGATAACGTATCCAATTGTATCATCGGCAAAAGATGATGCAGCTGTCATCGAAGACGCGCGACATTTGAAGGTTTTTTACCAGGAGAACCGGTTTGCAGGATGGCCGGCTAACAACGGCATCTGGCAGTGGGGCAACGAAATTCTGGTAGGTTTCAATCTCGGCTATCTCGCGCCGCCGGAGGAAAAAGGGTTGCATCAGATCGATCCTGTCCGCCCGCGTAGCAGCATGCTTGCACAAAGCCTGGATGGCGGCGAGACCTGGTCGGTCTGCGAAGCCGGATATCCCGACGGCGAACTGCGGTCGTTCCCTACTGACATTACGTTCGATGCGTCGGGTTTCGCTCTGAACGCTCGCGGTGACCGGGCCTTCATTTCACTCGACAGAGGCCGAACCTGGAATGGACCCTTGCGTCTGCCCTTTGCCGATTTACACTTGCGTGCCCGCACCGATTATCGAGCGCTCGGGCCAAAAGACCTGATACTCTTTCTCACTGCGCAAAAAACAAATGATCGAGAGGGCCGGCCGTTTTGCGCTCGCACGCGAACCGGCGGCAAATACTGGAACCAATTTGCCTGGATCGGTCCGGAACCGCCCAGCGGCTACTCGATTATGCCGTCTTCGGTTCGCTTACCTAACGGTGATTTTCTTGTGGCTCTGCGCCGCCGTGACAACAACCCCGCACAGCACAATTTCATCGAGCTGTTCCGTTCACGGGACGGCGGCCTAAGCTGGCAATGGCTGGCCAATCCCGTTAAAGAAAACGGAGGATACAGCGGTAATCCGCCCTCCATGGTCCGCCTCACCGATGGACACCTTTGTATCACCTATGCTAATCGTAACGAACCGCGTACCATCCGTGCGGTGCTCAGCAGTGATGACGGTACGACCTGGGGACTGGAATATGTCCTTCGCAGCGGCGCGGGTGAACCGGACATTGGCTATACGCGGACCGTGCAACGGCCGGACGGCAAACTGGTCACGGTCTATTACTGGCTGGACGAACCACGCACCGAGCGCTACATCGCCGCGACTATCTGGTCGGTGCCCAAAGTCGATTAACAAGAAGAAATAGCCACGCATTTGGGCAACATTGACAGCCCTCAATTGTTATCCGGGGGAATATGTTGTCGTAAATTGTCGTTGTAATTATGAATTGGGAAATTTCAGTGAAATAAGTTATATTTATACGAATCGATTTTCAATATTATTCGAAAGGTACACAACGATGTCTGCGGCAGAGGTAAAAAAAATCCTGGTCCCGCTCTTGTTATGCTTCTGTTTGGTGCCGCCGCAATTCCTGCACGCAGAGCCTGCTCTAAAGCAAAACGACAGTATACACCCTGATGGTGCCGTCGTAAAGAGAGTGCTCGACTTGCGCCATGCAGTCCCGAAAGAGACGCCTTACGGCGGAGAAAACCTCCTTAAAGCGGATGCCTGGAAACCCTGGCAAAAAGGTTTCGAAAGACAAGGCAATATTTTCATTTGCGATAACGGCACCGATGCGCAGGCCCAGCGAGGTATCTCTCAGACAGTAGTATTAAATCAAAGCAAACCCGAACCAATTGTGGCTATAGCCTGGAGCAAGGCAGAAGGAGTAGCCGGTAATCGCAACAGTGATTACGCCCTTTATCTTGATCTGGATTATTCCGATGGAAGCCAGTTGTGGGGTCAGACTGACTCTTATAATGTCGGCACAGGTGATTGGGAGAGGGCTAAAGTTACCGTATTTCCTGAAAAGCCAATCAAGTCGGTCTCTTTTCATATGCTTCTGCGGCGTCACGGAGGCAAGGCTTACTTCCGTGATCCGGAACTACGCGTGATAAGACCGCCGGATGGGGCCTGTTTATTCGACGGCGTGCCTGTATCACTGATGGGGCGAGCGAGAGAAGGGTTTCAGGTTCGTGACGTAGCCGCCGGTTCCAGCTTCGTTCAAATCGAAAAACGTGCCCTCGGACTCGAGCTTACATATCAAAAAAAGCATGCTGACCAGGCTACGTTTTATGATGTTACCATTAGTGATAAAACCGGCAAAGATCGCGCTATAACTCTAATTTATGCCATCCCTGTTCCAGCCAAACGATGCTACTGGTTAGAGGATCCGCGTCGAAGTATGATGGTCGAGCCGGTCCGTGAATATGTCAATGTTAATAGATTTTCCGTGGGAGCCAACGGCCAACTCTCGCGGTATCCATTTGCGGCTGTGACTGCTGATAATCAGGGGTACGCCCTGGGTATCGACATGGCCCGGCCGGCCTTTTTTCGTGCGGGTTACAACTGCGGAACAGGTGAATTGTTTCTTGCCTATGACATTGGCCTTGCACCCGAAAGGCCAACTGCCCACCTGAGATTCTGTCAGTTCAATTTCAATCCGAAATGGCGATTTCGTGCCGCACTGGCCCGGTATTATGAAATCTTCGGCGATTCCTTCCGCTGCCGTACACCTCAGCAGGGTCTCTGGATGCCTTTTGCCAAAATCAGCAACGTCAAGGGCTGGCAGGACTTCGGTTTCAAGTTCAAGGAAGGCAATAATGAAACCGGGTGGGACGATGAGCACAATATCATTACCTTCCGCTACACCGAGCCGATGACCTGGTGGATGCTTATGCCCAAAGAAATGCCCCGAACGCTAAAGGCTGCCTTGGGCCATGCCCGGTACCTCGCTGAGGAAAAGTCAGACCCTCGTGCCAAAGCATTTTTCACGAGCGGCTATCACGATGAAACCGGGCAATTTTCTGCGCGATTGCTTAACAGGCCCTGGTGTGACGGCGCGGTCTGGAGTATTAACTCGATGCCCGGTGTTCAGGGTGAAACCACACACTTTAAAAACAAGTGGAACGCGAAACTCCGAGAAGAACTCTACGGAACAAACCGCAAAGCCGATTTAGATGGAGAGTATATCGATTCGAGCGAAGGCTATGTCACCGACGAGCTGAACTTTCGCCGCGACCATTTCGCAGCGGCCCAAACACCTCTTACATTCTCACTTGAGGGCTGTAAGGTCGGCATCTTCCGAGGCCTGACGGCATTTGAATATATTCGTGCTATCGCCGGCGATATTCATCGTATGGACAAGCTTATGATGGCCAACTCCACGCCCATCCGCTTATGCTGGCTGGCACCGGAGCTGGATGTAATGGGCACTGAAACGAACTGGAATCCCGGCCGAACATGGCGTCCGATGTCTGACAGCGACCTGCTATATCGTCGAGCACTGTGCAAAGGCAAACCGTATTGCTTCCTGATGAACACACGTTTCGAAGAGCTCTCCCATGAACTTGTTGAAAAATATATGAAGCGTTGTCTTGCTTATGGCATGTTTCCTGGTTTTTTCAGTCACAATGCTTCACAGGGCCATTATTTCACACGACCCGAACTCTATGAAAGGGACCGAGACCTCTTTAAGAAGTATGTTCCACTGTGCAAGCTGGTGGCCGAAGCGGGCTGGGAACCGATTACCCTCGCTCGCTCGAGCCACGAGCGTGTCTATGTCGAGCGATTCGGGAGCCAATACCTCACGGTTTTCAACCACTGGAACGAGCGTTCTACTGTAACCATTACTATAGAAGGCAAAACGCCGGCAGCGGGCCGAGAGTTAGTATATGGCCAAAAGCTCAACTGGCGTAACGGACAAACCACCCTTACACTTGCCGGCGAGGATGTTGCCGTTATTGAAATGAAGTGATTCAGAACGTTTACCAATCATATTCGATTCTAAGCAGATCATCTATGTACTTTTCGTATATTCGACGCAGTGCGTCTTTGTCTTGAGCACGCAGCCCGCTCAACAAACGCTGGTCTTCAAACATCAATATTCTTCCTCAGTTTTTGGCAAGGTC